>CAZHIY010000166.1:267-5487 GCA_964533085.1 uncultured Thermoplasmatales archaeon
CCTAATCATTTTCTTTCAGAATATAAAAAAGACTTAATTAAAGTTTTTCACTCCAATTAAATAAAAAAAGAAACAAGAATTTGAGCATCATATAAGATATATAATTTTATTTAGTTTACTTGGATAAATCCTTTATGTGGATATATAATATATTTAATATCAAAAGACTTCTAAAAAGAGCAAATTAAATAACATAAATTTAGGTTTATTCTTTTGTGAACCTTGTTGAATTTATAATATTAATACTCCTTGCTTTTCTTCCTCCTGTTATATATACAATTTGGATTAGAAACATAGAAAAATATCACAGGGAAAGATGGATATCGATATTTTTTTGCTTTTTATGGGGAGCAACAATTGCAATTATTGCTGCAATTATTCTTGAGTTATTGTTTAATTTTTCACTCAATATATCAATTGATAATCCAAATATTTTGGGTCTAACAATGGTAGTTATAATTGCACCGATTGTTGAAGAATTTACAAAACCTTTAGCATTGAGTTTGAAGATTGTAAAAAGAGAGCTGGATGAACTAGAAGATGGTTTGATTTATGGTGCAGTTGCTGGACTTGGATTTTCAGCCACTGAGAATCTTTTATATGGTTGGTCATTTTTAGAAGAAAGTCTTTTATATTTTCTGGTATTAATTGCTATAAGGAGTTTTGGTGCCTGTTTATTACATGCATCTGCTACAGCATGGACAGGTTATGGGTATGGAAAATATATTATGAAACGTACAACAATATTGCGTGTTTTACCATATTTTCTTCTAGCTATAATAGTTCATGCTTTATACAATTCATTACTTTCATTTGATATATATGGAGCAGTAGCAGCTCTTATAACTGCTTTATTGCTTTCTCTAGTTACAATTTCTATTATGCGTAAGTTTATTGTCGTACTAGACGAAAAGCATAAGTAATCCTATAAAATCCATATTTTTTTTATCCCACATTTTTATAGTTAAATGGTGAATCAGGAGACTTTGGCGGATCTCCTGATTAACGAACTCATATGGTTATCTACTATTTTTTTTTTAGTCTTATTATGAATCATTTACAGGTTACGTGTTTGTATTTTCTAATGGTTCAATGTTTTGTTTCTGTCTGTCCTGTTTTTCAGCTCTCTTGTTTTCTTTTGATTCCTGTTTAAGCTCCTGTCTTTGTTTACCAAACCTCTAAAAATAGTCCTAAAATGTTTTTCGCCACACTCCCCCAAATATTAAACATTTTATAAAAAAGTTAACTTGATTTATGAATTATATTTAAAAGATATGCACAAAAAATTAAAAAGATTATAATAATTTTTAAGTTTTGTTCAATCTCATTAGATATGTTTTTAAAGGAATAATATAATATCATTAGCTAAGGATGAATTTGTGAAGAATCATTTTATCCTTTGTTAGTCCTTAAAGTGAATTTCCTCCTTCACAAATATCATCCCTTCCTTAGTACATATGCCATATTACCTGTTCCCTCCCCCCTTTTTAATAAGGATAGTTATATTAAGATATAAGTCGATATATAAATGTTAAGGAAGAGTTTGTGGAGAAATATTTTATACTAAAAAATCCTCAAGTTATTTTTCCACAAACCGATCCTTGCAGTATTCTCTCATTTTTTTGTTACAATTAATATTATAAGCATTTACTTGTTTAAAATCCTTTAATTGAGAGTAAGGTAAGGAATGAGTTTTAATACAGAATGTATTAATTTTAATCCATTGTATCATAAGAAAAAAGAGATTTATAAACCAGTTATGGATCGAGAAGAGGTAGTATATATTGATTTGTTTTGGTGTAATGGAAAAAAGGAATACATCGAGGATTGCCCGGATCCTTGTGAGATTATTAATAAATAAAGCATATAACTAGGATCCTGGTAATTTTGTCTAAATCTATATCTATAACAGGCTGGTACATTTTATAACAAAATCTATTAACAAATAGTATATTTTGAAATGGTTAAAAAGGGAGGAAAAAATGAATAAAATTTTAGCTATAATTTTTGGTTCTTTATTATTTATAGTTGGAGTTTATTTAATTTGGCAAAGTATCTTAATAGGTTTATTATCAGGTTATCCAATTATTGCTGTTGTGGGATCTATAGGAGCAGGTTTTATTGTTTTTATTGGTATTTTCTTTGTAAGACGTGGTATAAAAAATAAATAAAGAAAAACAAAAAGTAGGGCTTTTACAAATATAAAAATAAAAGTATATATGAAAGGTTCTCCTTATAGCATTTTTTTACTGAAAATACCTCTTTTTGTGTTATACGACAATAAACATTATATCAATTTCTATTGTTCGAAAAAAAATAATAAAACTTGACGAACAAAATCGCTAATTTTTACCAAAAAAAGCTTTAACATGTGGTCTTGTAATATAATAAAGAAAAATCAGACCAATAGGAATAGACATTGCAAACAAAACTCCTCCAAATGTCCATGCCCATTCTCTTCCTTTTAATAATCCATATGGTAGAATGATTGCTGATATCATAAAAATTGAAACATAATAAATCCATAGTAAGGTCGGAACTTGAAATCCAAGTAAATTATAGTATAAATATACTGTGATTATTGCTACCAATATAAGAGTAAAAACAAGAAAATTAACACCTATAGGACGTTTGATTTTTTGTTTTATCTTTTTATTTTTTATGTCATTTTTCTTAAAATCTTTTGATTTAATATCCTTTAATTTTCCTTTAATAAATTTTTTATAATCTGTTTCAGAGTCGAATATTATTGGCATTCCTTGGTATCCACAATTCCTACAAACATTTCTGGTTGTATAACCTGTTAAGACACCATCTCCCATAGTTCCTTGATATATTCGTCTACTTCCACAATTAGGACATGCAATAATTTCCATTTTTTAATTCTCCATTTTTAAATTTGAATAAATTTAAATTATAAGAATTATTACTCTTATAAAGTGAGTGGAGATCTTTATGCCAAATTTTTGTCCAAGCTGTGGAACCAAGTCAGAAGAAGGATATAAATTTTGTCTTAGTTGTGGTGCAAAACTACAGCCTGAAAATATAGATGATTCTAACAAACCTGAGGAAAAGGTTGCACCAGCACCTCCACAACAACAACCTACTGCACAAGAAAGTGTTACTCCAGTTGTAAAACCGAGAAAATCAAATAAGGCTTTGTATTATTCTTTGATTGCAATAATTGCTGTAATAATAATCATTATTGTAATTGTTATTATGTTTAGTGGTGGAGGTCTATTTAATAATATTGATAATCGTTTTGTTGGAGAATGGGAACAAGATGATGAATTAATGCCAATTAGTTGGAATTTTAAAGATGATGGTTCATTTGAAATGATGGATTTACAATTTGGGAAATGGAGTGTTCATGGCAATCAACTTTGTATTACTCCTAATTCACAATGGGATGATTTTTCTACTGAAGTATGTTATAACTTCGAATTTTCAGATAGCGGTAATACTGTAACATTATCAATAGATGGAAGTGAAACTTTTGTTTTAATAAAGAAATAAAATATAAATATAACTAGAGGAGAAATAATATGACATCAAAAGAGATGAATATGTTGGTAAAGATTCTTGGATTACTTGGTGCAATTTTTGTACTAATTGCACAATTTGTTCCATGGGGTGGAGGAGCATATTTATTTGGATATTCATTTTTAGGTGCTTGGGATTTTTTCTATATTGAAATTATGAGTACAGGAATAGCACAAGCAATATTATTTAGTATTATAATGATAGTATTGTTTTTCATTAATTTAATTGCACTAATTCTTGGTTTTCTAGCCTTTAAAAAAATAGAAACTCAAGGAATAAATGTTTATCAAAGATTAGCAATTTTAACAACATTGGAATTTAGTATATATATTGTTGGAGCAAGTATTGCTTCAGGTGGATTAGCTGGAATTGGAATTTTTGGCGCAGGATTAGTTTTAATACTAATTGCTATGATATTATATTGGTTAACTTATGCTCTCGGAAAAACATTAGGGATTTATCCATCACCAACTATTCATCAACAAAATATTTATCAACATCCTCAACCACAAATGATGTATCCTTATCAGCAACAACATCAAATGCAGCAAACTCCTGTTCAACAACCTCAGGCTCAACCTCCCCCACAACAACCGATTGAAAAAGGAACTGAGGATAATGCACCAACACCAAAATTCTGCTCACAATGTGGATCCCCTGTGTCGCCTAATACAAAATTCTGTTCACAATGTGGAAATAAACTCTAAAAACTTTTTTTTTTATAAACCTCTTTCTTTATTCACTCTTATAAAATTATCAATTGACCTATCATAAGTTTTTTCAACATCATCTGGAAAGAAACAAGCAGGAACCTCCCCTCTTTTTAAATGATATCTGAGACATTCACAACACATTCCCTTTCTGCTACAAGGATAGCTACAATTACAAATAACTTTATTTTTATCTACATTACATTCAGACAACTTTTATTCCCCCTATTTTGTAACTAATTTTCTAAATTCATCCTCATTTATTATAGTTATATTTAATTTTCTTGCTTTTTCATATTTTGACCCAGGTTTATCACCTAATACAACATAGTCAATATCTTTTCCTACAGATGATGCAACCATACCACCCTTTTGTTTAATTAGATCAGATGCCTCTGGTCTTGAAAAGGTGGATAGACCACCTGTAAAAACAAATTTTTTACCTTGAAGAGATAAACCATCTTTTTTTACTTCCTTTGTTTTTACACCAATTCCCTTTAGACGCTTTATAAGGTCAATGTTTTCTTCTGTTGCAAAAAAAGTAGCAATTGATTCAGCTGATTTTTCACCCAGACCATCGATTTCCTTTAGTTCTTCTTCTTCTGCTCTTGAAAGTTCATCTATTGAGTTATATTTTGATGCCAAAAGTTGTGCAGCATATTTACCAACATGACGAATTCCAAGACCATAAATAAGTCTTGAAAGATCTTGTTTTTTGCTTCTTTCAATCGAATCAAGTAAATTTTGAGCAGATTTTTCTTTAAATCCTTCAAGTTTAAGAATATCCTCCTTTTTTAGAAAATAAAGATCAGCTATGTTATCGATCAAGCCTAAGTCCAAAAGTTTGTCTATTGTTGATCCACCTAAATGATCGATATCCATAGCATCTCTTGATGCATAATATCTAACCCTCCATTTTAGACGGGCAGGACAAAGCTTATTTGGGCATCTAACAGCAACTTCTCCT
>CAZHIY010000167.1:0-5360 GCA_964533085.1 uncultured Thermoplasmatales archaeon
ATTAGAAAATATGCTTTTTAATTACTACCTTCTGGTAGGAGTTTATAAAAATAATCCTGATCAAGATCGTCCATCAATGTTGGAGGCTGTTGAGGATCTTTATGATGTACTTCTTGATTCGCCTCAATGGCAAGAAGATAACATTCATAAGGTTACAGCTAGTGATGCGACGCGTTCAAGACTACTTCAAGAATTAGTTTGGTTGAGTAAAAATGCAGATAACGATGATATGGTAATTGTATATTTAACAACTCATGGCTCTCCATTAAAAGATTCTGCAGGAAATTATATTGACCTTCCACCAAAAGATGAAGCAGATGGATCAGATGAAATGCTTGTTATGTATGAGGGTTTTGATACATGGCATGAATTTATTTGGGATGATTTGTTGAACTTATACCTAGGTAAAATAAACTCAAAAGGACTTTGTCTTATTGTGGATAGTTGTTATAGTGGTGGATTCAATGATATATCTATCGATAATTCCAATGCAGCACCCTCTTCTCAACAATTTTCAAGTAAAGTAAGTATTAATAACAGAGAATCAAAATTATTTAAAACTATTAAGAACACATTGGGTAATTCACCTATTTATCAAATAGTAGAAAAACCAGTTATAAACACATATTTGAAAGCAAATATTGATTCTGATTTATTTACAGAGGGATTTATAGAAGAAGTAGGAGCACAAGGTCGAATAGTACTTATGTCCAGTGAAGAAGACACAGTTTCTTATGGGTCCTATTTTTCAAATTTTTTAATAAGTGCATGTGATAGTGGAAATTGGGCTGACTTCTTTGGTAATAATGATGGAATCAATTCAGCAGAAGAAGCTTTTGATTATGCTAAACCACGTTCAGAAGCTGCGACAGAGGGACGTCAACATCCAACAATTCTTGATCTTTATGATGGGGAATATCTAATGACTTATACAAATCGAAATCCTATACAAATTAATCTGCCTGATGGGTTTCCGGATGCAATACCTCCGGGTGAAACCACAACAATCACTGTTGAGATAAAAGAAATCACCGATATCCTTATCCCTGGGACAGGAACTCTTTATTATAGATTTGATGGGGGATCTTATATTGATTTAGCTTTAGATCATATTAGCGGTGAGTTATATGAAGCCACTTTGCCACCAGCAAGCTGCGGCGATTTCCCTGAATATTATTTCAGTGCAGAAGGAGAAAACACTGGGATAATTTACAGTCCCAATGATGCACCTAACATAGTTTATTCTTCACTTGTTGGGGAACTTACTAGTGTTCTTGTAGATGATTTTGAAACAGATCTAGGTTGGACAGTGGAAAACGATCCATCCCTTACCGCGGGTTCCTGGGAGCGAGGTATTCCTATTGGTGGAGGGATAAGAGGTGATCCACCTATTGATTATGATGGTTCGGGGAATTGCTTTCTAACTGAAAATCTAGAAGGAAACTCTGATGTTGATGATGGAATTACATGGTTGATTTCACCAACAATGGACCTTAGCGGAGGCTTAGATGCAAGAATTGATTATTCTTTGTGGTATTCAAATGACTTTGGAAATGACCCAAATAATGATCTTTTTAAAGTCTATGTATCAGATGACGATGGTGTAAACTGGATTTTAGCTGAAACAATCGGACCTAAAACAACAATAGGATGGTTTGAACATAGCTTTATGGTCGGTGATTTTGTAACTCCAAATAATCAAATTAAGATTCGTTTTGAGGCATCAGACCTTAATGAGGGTTCAGTTGTAGAAGCAGGAATAGATGCCTTTAGTGCATATACCTATGATTGTATTTGATTTAATTCCGACACCTTGATAACAATAGTTTAATCTCTTCTCTTTCTATCTTTAAATAAATGTTTAATTTTAATGCACAAAAATTAAATTAATTAACACAAATTTTAAAATAATGTTTAAAAGTACAAAATAATCATAGAAAGTTTTTTATGATAGAGATTATAATATTATATTTGGGGTCTAGTCGGAAGTAAGTATGAATTTTAGGATAACCTACTTTTTCATCCTTTCCTTCCTCCCTAAGCTAGGCCCCTTCTTTTAACTTTTATTAATCAATGTTATTTTTAAATATTATAAGTTAATTCAATATAAGAGAATTGGGAGAGGAAAATTTATGGATAGAACCGATTGTGTTCATTTCGAGTATAAATATTTTGAAGAGGGTGACAAGAAAATTAAAATACCATCCTGTAAAATTGGAAAAATGAAAGGTGTTTCTGGATGTGATGAATATTGTGAATGGTTTGAATTAATTGGCCCAGAGATACCTAATCCCCCAATGCCTCCGGAGCCTCCAGGACCGTTAAAACCTCAATAAATTATATCATGGAGATTGTTCTAATAATTTAAAGAAATTAAAATAATGAACAGGATTTTCAAATGCATTTTTATCTCTTGTAGCAAATGACAAAACAAAGTCACCGGTTTCTGGACACATAACCCATTGATATGGTGTTGAATACGCTCCAAATAATTGCATGAAGAAAAATCTTACATCTGTTTTACCATTATAAATATCACGAAGTAAGGTCATTGTTTTATTCAAATCCAAATTTCCCCACTCAGATTCAATACCCTTACTAATTGCAATATAATGCATCCATGGACGAGAAGCAGAAATAGAAACTCCACTCATCCTATTCATATTTAGGATTATGGAGATAATGGGGAATTTACCAGGGTGATATTGCTTTCTTTGAGTTTCTGCTGTTGTTTTATTAACAAAAAGATTTGCTCTTCTTACTGCATCTTCAATTATCCAAAAAGGAGTAGTTGACTCAGAGGGGCTATCCCATGTTCCTGCATATGAAAGATTTGCTGTAGTTTCAACAGCATAACCTACTGGGATCTTTCCATCTGAAACTATAAAGTTATATCCCAAAGTTTTGTTTGAAATAAGAATATCAATTGCCTCATCAATTGAAGAAGCAGTATCAAGTACCATCCGAACTCTGAATCCTACTTCAATTCCTTCCACTATTTCATCATCAGTCCATGAAGAAAGCATACCGGCAGCTATTTCTTTCTCATTGAAACCATCTGATGCACTAACAATACCTGCTTCAGAAGGTGATACTGAAGAATAAAAACCATCAGGTTCTCTTACTATTAGAATCTGTGTTTCTACCAAATATGATCCAGAGTCAGGATCTTTAATTGTTATTGGTAGATCATGGCTCCTAACATGTAAAAGTTTTTCATCTGTGGTCGCAGAACCCCATGCAGCAAAGCTTCCGCAATTTATAATAAGATAAAAACCAACATTTAAAACAGAAATATTTTCTAAAGACAAACCTGAAGCATCTGCAACTCCCCTCATTTCATCAATATAACATTGAGGAAGTAATGGTTTCATAATATTCCATTTTTTTAAAATACTCTCATATGTAAATCCTTTATCAGTAGCCCAATTGCAAAAAGCATTAAAGACAATATGAATATCATCTTTTAATAAAAATCCATGTTGATAGCCCATATCGTAATATGAACCACTTAAATGAAGGATTTTTATTCCATCTTGTACTTCAAGCCATCCTCCATCAATATATCTATTAATATTTGATATTTCTTTATCATCTATATCTAAAGGATTAATTGAAGCTTGAATAGGTAATATTGAAATAATAAAAATTAAGGATATAAGATAATAAAATATTCTTTTCATTTCCATTTCAGCTCTGTATATAAAATGAATTCTTTTCTAATTTATAATAATAGCGTATGAAAATAATATCGTAAGTATAAAATCTAATCTTTTTCAATATCTCTTTTTAATCATTTTCTTACAAATCTTTCCAGACCCTAATTTCGGAAGACATTCTTGGAATTCTACTAACTTTGGGACTTTATAGACAGATAATTTTTCTTTACAAAATTCTATTATATCCTTTTCTGTTGCATTTTTACCATCTTTAAGCACTACTATTGCTTTTACTATCTCACCCCATTCTTCATTTGGAACACCAAAGACTACAGCCTCAAAAACTGCAGGATGAGTGTATAAAACATTCTCGACTTCTATGGAATAAACATTCTCTCCACCAGTTATGATCATATCATCCTTACGATCTACGATAGTGACATAACCATCTTTGTTGATAACGGCCATATCTCCAGTATAAAGCCAACCGTTTTTGAAAACCTTCTCAGTTTCTTGTGGTAGTTTCCAATAACCTCTAGTGATGGAATCTCCTTTTACAATTATTTCTCCAACTTCCTTATTATTTTTTTTGACCTCATGATTTTTCTTATTAACAACTTTTAATTCAGCACCTTTAAATTTCCTACCAGTTGAAGATTTATATTTCAACTGGTCTTTGTAAGGAAGAGCCCTTAGATGGTCCTTCAGTATTGACATAGTCAGAAAAGGACTAGTTTCCGTCATACCATAAGTCTGAACATAATCACAATTGAAAGTTTCTATAATTCTTTCTACAAGATTAGGAGAAATAGGAGCACCACCACTCATTAGAACTCTGAGAGAGGAATAGTCATAATTGTTTACCTCTGGATAATTTACTAGTCGGTAATACATAGTAGGTACTAAATTTGTTAAAGTAACTCTTTGTTTTTCTATAGCCCGGCATACTTTTTTTAGATTAAAGTCACTTACTAAAACATGGGTTCCTCCAACAGAGGTAATAGCCCAGGTTGCCCATGCATCTGCCAAATGAAATAAAGGAGCTGCGTGAAGCCATATATCTTTCTTATTAAGAGCCAACTCATCTATTGTGCAAAGAGAATGATAGCAAACATTTTTATGGGATAATATTACTCCTTTTGATCTACCTGTAGTACCACTGGTATAATAGATTTGAGCGATATCATCATCTTTAACATCCACAAAAGGTATGTTGGAATTCGCAGAAGTAATTAAATCCTCGTAATCCTTCCCAGTCCAAATTATTCTGATATCTTTTTCTATTCTTTTTCTTGTATCCTCAACGTTATTAGATAAATTACTGTTTGCGATCAGTAAATCTGTCTCTGAATCGTTAAGGATAAAGGCTAGTTCGTCAGCTGAAAGATAATAGTTTAAAGGTACTAAAGTCGCACCAGTTTGCATAACTCCATAGTAACTTTCAAGAAAATAATGGCAGTTTTTATGTAGCACAGCAACTTTTTTTCCATTAGTAATTCCTAATTTTAGAAGTGAATTTGCAAGTTTACCAACTCTAATGCCGAACTGCTTGTAGGTAAATTCATCACCTTCGCAAAATATTGCTTTTTTTTCTTGATGCAATTTAATTGTTTGAGGTAATATATTTGAAAGATTCATTTAATAATAACCCTAATAGAAAATTAAGTTAAAAAGTGTAATCTTATTAAAAATAAAAAAAAC
>CAZHIY010000168.1:0-5315 GCA_964533085.1 uncultured Thermoplasmatales archaeon
TCGAGAGTTTTTATAAATCCATTGTCGCTATCTCCGCTGTATGCGATTGCGTAGATGTCACCTGAGATATGTGTTATTGTTGGGTATTTGCCTTTGTCTGTGTCAAATTCGTAAGAATCTAGTACAGTATCAAGGATATCTCCTGATGCATCAATTCGTACTGTTTTTACATATCCATCGTCTCCATCACCTGTATATGCAATACTGTATATGTTACTGGATATCTGTATTATCGTTGGATATAGTCCCTTGTCATTGTCAAACTCCAAAGAATCTATTGCACCAGGATTTATAAATCCATCAATTGCTATATCGAGAGTTTTTATAAATCCATTGTCGCTATCTCCGCTGTATGCGATTGCGTAGACATCACCTGATACATGTATAATTGATGGATATTTGCCCTTATCAGTATCAAATTCAAAAGAATCAATAACATTTTTTGTTATATTTCCATTTGAATCAATTTCAATGGTTTTTACATATCCGTCGTCGCCATCTCCGCTGTATGCAATTGCATAGACATCACTTGATACATGTATAATTGATGGATATTTACCTTTGTCAGAATCAAATTCAAAGGTAAATTCAAAACTATCAACTACTCGTGGAGCATTGTATAAACAAAATGCATCAGGATTTTCAGGAGGTTCTTCTTCATATTCATTAAATATTCCAATACTATAAAACTGATAA
Organism: uncultured Thermoplasmatales archaeon; assembly: GCA_964533085.1. Taxonomy (GTDB): domain Archaea; phylum Thermoplasmatota; class E2; order DHVEG-1; family DHVEG-1; genus SG8-52-3. The sequence goes on from CAZHIY010000168.1 coordinate 697, forward strand.
TATCCTTCACCATGTAGAAACTTAAAATTCCAGCTCCATGGGTAGAGGATATCAGGGTTATAGGTATCATTCCATTTTGTCCATTCTACTGAATAATCTTCACTAGCACCTACATTATAAAAAGTCGAAGGGGAATTTTGGTTGTTATATTCAGTTATAAACCATTCAGGAGATCTGGTATTATATGAGATACGAGCTTCATCTATAATTCCTTCAAAAAATCGATTATCACCTAGTGCACGTCTGCCCAGAACCACTGGTGCAACTGGTGAAATGATATTTCCATCTCTATTTGCACTTCCATCTTCAAAGTTTCTCAAATATATTTTTGATGTAGCTCCATTATAGATCCCATAAAGATAATACCATTGATTTACTTGTAAAGTAGTGCTTCCTGTAAGATAAGTATCACCGCTTGATGTCTTTACCCGAAAATTCCCCCTTTCATCTCCTTGAATTCCTAAATGCATATTGTAGTCACTACCATCGCTTTTTATTATTATTCCTTCATCATTATCTTGAAGTGAAGTCATTTTCACCCATGCACTGAGAGCGAGCTGATCTCCATTAACAACTAAGCTGTCGCTATGAGGTATCTCAATCCAATCATCATCTCCAGCAAATAAAACAGCCCCTCCAATCTTACCAATTGCATTGGTAGAGCCACCACCTCCATCTTGAAAGTTTTTTGGAGTGCCATGGTTATTATTTGAAGTTGAGTCATTGTGACCAGTTATATCATCGTTGGGACTCTCGTCTAGATGCCATACAGCTACAAAATTTGAATTCCAAACACCAGGAGCGTTTTCTTGATTAGATGCCGTAGGATTGCCATAGTATATCCAAATTCGAGTATCTGAGCTTGAACTAATACTATTTAATTTGACCCATGCAATAATATTACCCGTAGTCTCGTCAAATAATTCAATTTCATGGTTCAAACGTGTGCTATTGTCACTATAAAGAATAAAAACAATGTCATCACCATCATTTTGAGCAAATGAAGCTAAATCGCTATCAAAAGATTCATAAAATAGTATAGGAAAGTTATTGAGATCAGCTGCAACCTTTGAAGAATCTATTGTAATAAGTTTACGATATTTCCAGGAGCTATGCCACCAATTTTTTTCCCAAGATACATTATCATGACAATATCTATACCAAAGGGTGACTTTATCAAGATCCGAAGAACCACTTGCATTAACACTTAAAGGAGATAACGGTATTTCATAAGGATTAATGGTGTTAACCGAAGTTACTCCACTCTGTAAAATAATTTTTTCTTCACCATTAATTATATTTGAATCACAAATAAGTTGCGCTTTATAAATATAAATCTTATTAGGTGATAAACCATTGATTATTTCGTTATATTCGCCGGAATTTGATTTTGGCATCCAGGAAGTATTTACCCAAGTGCCCCCTAATTCTTTATAATTGAATCTTATTGACCCTGAATAATTTCTGAAATTATAGCCTAACCATAATTTTGCTGATCCAGCTTCTATATTGGTTGGATTTAATGTTATTACAAAATATGGATACTGACTTATCTCACCATCTTGTATAAGTGTATCATATATAATTGATTTTTTCTTATTATCGACAATAGTAAATGTTGTCTTTAAATATGTTATATCCCCAAGTTTATAAACGATTCTTTCACCAATGTTCCATAAATTGTTTTCCTTTGATTTAGAACTAAGAAGATCTCTTACAGAATAATTATTTGAAATACCGCCGATGTTTACTATGCAAGTTGAATCTAAACCTAAAGATGGTCCACGACAGTGTTCAACTATATAGTCTTCAGTTACTAATTTACCAGATAATGTAACAGATTCTTGAGTTTCAGGTCCGGGGTCACCAACAATAATTGAATGTAATCCTACAAATACCCCAATAGTAATTGCTATAAGGAGAAGAACTGAGATTACCTCTGAAATAGCATCATTTTTTCGATAATTGATATTTTTTTTATACATATTTTATTCTAAATCTCATATTATTAGTACTTTTATCAGTTGGCCCATCCTGGTCCTATTTGAATATTGATCTCTATAATTATCATAGTAATATCTACAGTAAGAGCATTACTAAAATCTATTGTAATTTCATTATCAATTTCATTTTCATTTATTACATAATCGTTTCCCGCACCATACGTTAGACCAACAGTTCCTAGCGTATCATTAAAGAAATTATGCCAGGCAGGCATATATTCTGTTGTAATTGTTATTAAATCAACATTATTTATTGTGTTAGTATTTTTACTTTTATATTCAAGTTGTATTTGGGTGATACCATGACCTGTGGTATATTTTTTCCCAGCAATGTCAATAAAATCTACGGCTTCATAAGTTATATCAACATTTCCTGAATAATCTACAGAAAAATAGGGCATAATATACATGGTATTTCCTAAGTTCTGATTAGTAATAACTCCACCTGCCTCATATATATACTCTGTTTCAATATATTCTGAATTTCTTGGTGAAAATTTGATGCTTCCGAGTTCAAATGAATTTGATACTGGAGTTGTATCAGTAATATTAATTATACATTCATCTGACATCAATCTAAGATAACCATATGATTTTTCAGATTTAAGAAATAATGGTAATGGAATTTCATTAGTTCCTAAAGTTACTGCTGTTGTAATTTTATTTCCACTTTGCTCAATTGTTGATAAAACATCAACTGCAAACTTTAATTGTGTAAATTGTTCAGCAACTTTTTCCATGTGTTCAGCTTCTCGTTCTTCTGACCAATCAGGGATATAAGTCAACTGAATAACAGAAATAAAGGTAAAAAAAAGCCCTATCAACATCACCGCAACAATAATACCAGCTGCTCCTTCATTTTTACCTTGTAACTTATAGAGTTTCATGCTTCTTCCTTTCCTCATTTACTCACCTTCAAATTATAATAATTTTAAAATCAGGGCTTCAATAAATTATAATTAGTTAGAATTTGCGCATCTGATAATGCAATATTCCAAAGTGTAACCTCATCAATGATACAATTGTAATCATTACCCATTATGAGATTATTACCATTAATATTAATTGTCCCTGATACATTAATCTCATTTATTAAAACACTATCAATGTATAATTTCATCTGATATGAACTTAAAGAGCTATTAAATGTTAAAACAACATAGTTAAAATCTAATGAAATTGGGGCTGTGATAGTATTGGTATTGATGTATCCAAAAACTGATATTCCATCTGATTGAAAACCATATGCGTTTTGTTTATATACAATGGGCCGGGGCCAAGTTGCATTGATGGGTATTATTTCAACTGTTTTAATTTCTGCATTTGAAAAAACTCCTTGGAATGGAATACCATATATGTTTCCATCTATATGTATGATTTGAGGTTCATATCCATTTGAATCAAATAATAAATAGTCATCATTTACATCTGAGATATCACCAGAATCACCTATTCTAAGAGTTTTCACATATCCATTATATTCCCCACGATATACAATTGCATAGACCCAGTCATCAATATGAATTATATGTGGGTCATAACAGTCATCATCCCCGCCTGGTTGCCTATTATCAAATCTTTCAGAATCTATTACACTTTTTGTAATTGTTCCATTATCTGCTATTTCAATTGTTGAAAGGTATCCACCTACTGATTGATATGAATGTATTATAGCAAATATATTATTCGTAACTTTGATAATTTCTGGTTCAAAACCATATGAGGTGTCATACTCATAATAATCAATTACAGTGTCTATGATATCTCCATTATTCATGATACTAACTGTTTTTATATATCCATCATCACCAGGACCGCGATAAGATATTGCAAATATATTTCCAGACATATGGATAATATTTGGTTCATAACAATATGAAGTTTCAAAGTCAAGTGTATCTATAACTGAATCTGTAATCTGTCCAGAATTAAGTATTTCTACTGTTGTTAAATATCCATGATTACCAGGACCGCGATAAGATATTGCAAATATATTTCCAGTTATATGGATAATATTTGGTTCAAAGCAATTTGAAATATCAAACTCTAAAGTATCAATAACGGCATCATCCTTAATATCTCCGTTGTTCAGTATTTCTACGGTTTTTATATAACCATCATCATTTTCCCCCCGATATATTATAGCATAAATATTTCCTGCAACATTTGTTATTATATTATCGCGACCATCAATAAGATCGAATTCTAAAACATCAATAACACCGTTTGTAATATCTCCACTATTTAGAATTTGTAAAGTTCGTAGATATCCATCTGCATTAAATCCTTGGCTTACTATAGCATATACATCATTAAAAACATTGATTATGTCTGGTTCAATGAAATCAAATATAGTATAGCGTGATACATGAAGTTCAGAAATTGCCGGTGTAGAAGTAATATTTATTGTTTTCAGATATCCTTCATTATTATTTGTATAAGCAATGATAAAGGTCTCACCAGAATAGTGAGTAATTCTAGGTTTATAGCATTCTGAGGTGTCAAATTCATAGGATGTTATGACCGAATCCGTAATTTGTCCATTTGCTGCAATTTCTACAACAACCAGAAATCCATCATTGTCAACTCCTCTATAAACAATCACATAGTAATCTC
>CAZHIY010000169.1:0-5295 GCA_964533085.1 uncultured Thermoplasmatales archaeon
CATAATGTCAAAATGGAAAAAATTAATTTCTATCTCTTTGAAGATGGAAATTATAGATAGTGCTAATAGATTAGCTAAAATTATACAAATATACAATATCCAATCTAGTGCAATCATCCCATCCACTTCAGTGGTTATAATACTATATTGGGTATTTAAATATATAGTATTAATAAGAAAAAATAATCTCTAACTATTCTATAAGCTTAAAAAAAATTGGTATTTCGCCATCATATTTATAATAGAATTCTAGAAGTTTTTTTACTAAAATATTAATAAAAAAGTTATTTTGTTTACCAGATATATCTATCAAATTTCTCAGAGTCTTTTTTAACCTTATTAAATGTTTTTTCGGTAACTTCGATTATCTTTCTAAATTTTTCCCCATGTAAATTGAATAATACTTCTTCTAAATCAATTTTTAAAGATTCATTCATTGATGAGATCATCAAGATATATCTAACAAGCCATATTGCAAGCTTTTCAGCAAAGTGTTTATTGTTTCTTTTTGAAATTTCTTTAAATATACTTGTTTCCAAAAGATCATCAATTGCTTTTTTTATAGATGAAGTTTGCTTTTCATCCATATATTTTACCCCATTTAGATTAAATATTATTATTATATTATATATTAACATCAATAATATTTATATTTTTGCATTTTTAAATAAATTCAATATAAGGATTAATCCCAATTCAATTGGCAATATACTCAAAATTTAATATTTATTGCTATGGGAAGTTTAATAGTGCTGCCATGGCAAACTTCCTTCATTTACCCTCATATTTTAAATGAATAAATAAATAATTTTTTTTAATTTTTATATAAAAGAGTTTTTAGAGCTGTGAATTCTTTCTTTAATTTTTCAATTTCTTTAGTTTTTTCTTTTTCTATTTTAGCCAATATTTCTTCAATTGAGTAAGCAAGTTTATAAATTTGAACAGGTCTTCCTTTTCTTTTTTTTCTGAAATCTCGTTTTGTTATCCAACCTTTTTTCATAAGTTCATGTGTTGCTGCACTTACTTCTGGTTGCCTTTGGTTTGTTTCTTGTTCAATTTCAACTGAACGACATCCACCGTTCTTTGAAATATATACTAGTGTTTTTGCAATATTTTTTGGCATACCCAGATCACTAAATAACCGAATAGCTCTACTGTCATGCGGACTTATCTTATTTGAATAATTTTGCATCATGTTATCATTTATATAATATTATATTATTTTGTATATAATATAACTAGTTAATAAATATTTTGTTTTAGAATAAATTAATTTTCTTCATATACGACTCTTTTTTCTTGTTGCCCAATTGTCATCTGTAAGTGAATCGTAGATGCTTCTATCAGATATGTCCCAAATATGTTTATCAGAAATAATACTTCTCAAACTGCCATTCTTATCTTTTGCATATTTTAAAATTGTATTTTTCTTTAATACCCAATAATGTGTGCGCCATTCTCTTCCATCGTATAGTATTGTATCCTCTTGATCCGTAGTAAGCATTCCCTCTTCTTCTAAAAGATAAAATAATTGCCTATCCTCATTATTAAGTATATTATCAATAACACGGTCTGCATATCCAAATATATCAAGAATAAAACCAGCATTTCTGCGTGCTTCCTCTATATCTATACCAACTCTATTTGCTATTGCTTTTGATAAAATATCTAATGTAATAATAATCATATTATCCCATTCTTTAATATCCTATTTTATTAACAATATATATTGTGTATCTTATGATTTAAATATTTTTCTATTAATATATTTATAATGTTATTGTTATAAATAAAGCTTAAAATATATCTTAATAAACAAATTTGAAAAAAAAAAATAAAATTTTTTCTCTTTAAAAAAAGGTATTATTAGATAAATTTAACTATTTGCATTTTAAAAAAAAATCAAATGTCAAAAATGTAGTTTTTTTATGTTAAACTCTAGGTGCCCTCCCTTTGTCCCGACGATTGCATGTCATCTCCTAAATATATAATATTAGTTTGATTATTTAAATCTTATGCTTTATATTAAAAAACAAATATATTTAAGACTCCCATGCAATCTCTTACTTAAAATACATCAATAAATTTATACTTTTTTCTATAATTAAAGGAAAAAAAAGAGAAAAATTTATTGAATATATTTAAAATGTTCTCATTAACCAGTTAAATATTGGACCTGATGTAAGAATTTTTTCAAACATAGGAAACTTTTCAATTATTCTAACAACAAATCGAATCAATAAGGAATTTGCGGAGGATCTACTCTTCAACACAAATACATACATTTTTCCCCAATCACTCTCAGCGCCGTAAATATCTTTTGCTTTAATCTGTATTTCATAGAGTTTTGTAGCAGGAGGCCAAGAATGTGTCTTAGTTACATTTATACCAGATTCGTATGGTCCAGTCCAATCTTCAAATGTTCCATCACCCCAGTCAATATAGTAAAATACATTATCATCATCAGGATCTGTTGTTGATATTTCATAATCGTAATCTCTGTTTGGTACATGTATCACTTGAGCCCCTGTAATAGTTGGTCTAGTGGGTTCTCTATTTATTTGTGATTCTGTACTAAAGGTCCATATCGGCCCTTCCCTCATCATATCAAAATCGTCATATGATATTATTTTCCAGTAATAAACAGTACTGAAATTCATTTCTCCTGGTTCATAAACAGTACTTGTATGATTTTCTTTTACAAGAGTTGGTGGAGATGTTGTTCCAAAGAATATATCATATGTGACTGAATCTCCATCTGGGTCTCCTCCATCCCATTTTAGATCTGCATATATAGATACATTTTCTGAATTATTTGTTGGAATAGGATTACTTGGTTTATATGGCGGCTCATTTGTCCTAGTTGTAAAGTTCCATAATGGTCCCGCTGTTGAATATCCATATTCATCCCATGAGACAATTTTCCAATAGTAAGTTGTTCCAAATTGTAATGTTCCTGGATTATAGGTTGATGCTGTTTGATTGCTTACAACTTTTGGTGGAGAACTGCTTGTTCCAAAGTATACGTCATAACGAACTGTATCACCATCAGGGTCACCACCAACCCAACTAAGGGTTGTATAAATAGAAACTTCAGTTTCACCCTCCGAGGGATTTGGATTTCTTGGTGTATTTGGTGGATTGTTATCTCTTGTTGTAAAGTTCCATATTGGTCCTGTTGTTGAAAGGCCATATTCATCCCATGCAACAATTTGCCAATAATATTTAGAATCAAATTCAAGAGTGCCTGGATCATAAGAGTTGGTTGATTGGTTAGAGATAACCTTCTGAGGTGGACTACTATCTCCAAAGTAGACATCATAGGTTACATTATCGTTTTCTGGATCTCCCCCAGACCAACTTAGGTCAGTGTATATGGATACATCAGTTGCTCCATTTCCTGGTACTGGATTACTAGGCTCATATGGTGGTTGATTAGGTTCTAGTTCGGTAGTAAATGACCATATAGCTCCAGTTGTTGATGCTCCATATTCATCCCAAATAATTATTTGCCAGTAATATATGGTATCATTCAGAAGTTCACCTGGTGGATTATATGATGCTGCGGTTTGATTACTGGTAACTTTTGGTGGCGGGCTACTATCTCCAAAGTATACATCATAGGTTACATTATCTCCTTCTGGATCGCTCCCAGTCCAACTTAGAGTAATATAAGTAGAAACATCAGTTGCACCGTCAGGTGGATTAGGATTGCTTGGTGTATTAGGTGGATCATTTACAGGATTTATTGTTATTGTGACTGTTGCCGTGTTTGAGTATTCAAGTCCATCGTATGCTTGGTATGTGAATGTATCAGTACCAGAGTAATCTGTGTCTGGTGTGTATTGGAATCCTCCATTTGAATTTAGACTTAATGATCCATATGAAACATCGTCTACTAGTAGAGCTGTTAATGGATCGTTTTCTAAATCTGTATCGTTTTCAAGAACTCCTGGTGCTGCAATATTTAGAGTGGTGTCTTCATTTGCGGTATAATAATCATCGTTTGCTACAGGAGGATCATTTACAGGCATAATAGTTAGATGAACTGTAGCTATGTTTGAAACTACAAATCCATCATAAGCTCTATATGTGAAGCTATCGGAACCAACAAAACCATTATCTGGAGTATATTTAAATGAACCATTCCCATAAAATATAAGATTACCATGTGAAACCCCGCCGACAAGTACTGCTGTTAATGGATCGTTTTCTAGGTCTGTGTCGTTTGTCAGTATTCCTGGAGCAGGTACATTTAATGTTGTATCTTCATCTGTTGTGTAGTAGTCATCGTTTGCAATTGGTGGGTCGTTAACACCAATTATTGTGATTGTTACAGTTGCGGTGTTTGAGTATGCGTTTCCATCGTAGGCTTGGTATGTGAAGGTATCTGTTCCGTAGTAATTTCCATCTGGTATATATTGGAATCCTCCATTTGAATTTAGGCTTAATGTTCCATGTGTAACATCTGTAATTAATATTGCGGTTAGTGGATTGTTTTCTACGTCTGTGTCATTTGCTAGGACTCCTGGTGCTGAAACTGTTAGTGTGGTATCTTCATTCACGCTATAATAATCATCATTTGCTACTGGCGGGTCATTTACAGAGTTGATTGTTATATATACCGTAGCGATATTAGATACTACTGTACCATCGTAAGCTCTATATGCGAAGCTATCTGAACCATAATAATCGCTATTGGGTGTATATATGAATGCTCCATTTGAATAAAATGTAAGAGTACCTTGTGATACACCATTGACAAGAACTGCTGTTAGTGTGTCATTTTCTAGATCTGTGTCGTTTGTTAGTATTCCTGGTGCAGGTACATTTAGTGTTGTATCCTCATTTGTTGTGTAATAATCGTCATTTGCTACTGGTGGATCATTTACAGGATTTATTGTTATTGTGACTGTTGCGGTGTTTGAATATTCAAGACCGTCATATGCTTGGTATGTGAAGGTGTCTGTTCCGTAGTAATTTCCATCTGGTATGTATTGGAATCCTCCATTTGAATTTAGGGTTAATGTTCCGTGAGCAACATCGCTGATTAATATTGCTGTTAGAAGGTCGTTTTCTGGGTCTGTGTCGTTTGTTAGAACTCCCGGTGCTACAATATTAAGTGTTGTGTCTTCGTTTACACTATAATAGTCGTCATTTGCTACTGGTGGATCATTTGTAGAAGTAATTGTGATCTGAACTGGTGCTATGTTAGAGACTGCAACACCATCGTAAGCTCTATATGTAAAGCTATCAGTACCATAGAAACCTGGATTCGGTGTGAAGGTTAAAGTA
>CAZHIY010000170.1:0-5210 GCA_964533085.1 uncultured Thermoplasmatales archaeon
ATTTAACCTTTAAGGTTCAAAAAATATATTTTTCAGGTCAAAGAAAATCAATGGCTATTGACAACAGATATAAAGAAAAAGATATTGTTAAATAATATTTATGGAGTAGATATAGATCCTCAAGCTGTTGAAGTAACTAAATTAGGATTGTTATTGAAAGTTTTAGAAAATGAAACAACAGAGAGTATTACTCATCAATTGACATTGTTTAGTAAAGGAATCCTGCCTGATTTACATAAAAATATTAGATGCGGAAATTCCTTGGTGGGTCCCGATTTCTATAAAACTATTCAACTAACTTTGGATAATGAAATTCAGAGTAGAAGAATTAATATTTTTGACTGGAACGATAAAACAAATGGCTTCGGTAAAATTTTAGATGAAGGTGGTTTTGATGTAATAATCGGAAATCCACCATATATTCAAATACAAAAACTTAAAGAATTTTATCCAGAAGAAACTGAATTTATACAAAATTTTTATGAAACAACTAAGGAAAAAAATGTTGATATTTATATACCATTTATTGAGAAATCCTTAAGTCTACTTAAGTCAAATGGTCTGTTTGGATTTATTAATCCAAATAGATTTTTTAATAGTGACTATGGAGAGAATATTAGAAAATTCTTGAAAGATTATAATATATATCATCTTGTTAACTTCAGACATTATTTTGTTTTTGAAAAATCAGATTCATATACTTGCTTATTGTTTATCCAGAAAAGAAAGCAAGGGAAGAGTTTAATATACAAAGAAATCAGAGATTTATATACTACGGATAACAATAGAATGTCATATCTTTTAAGTGAGGTAAAAATTAGTGAAGGCAATATTATAATTGACAAAATACAACCGTATTTTTTGAATCAAGATAAATGGTATTTCATGACTGAAAATGAAAAAAGAATATTTGAAAAACTTATAAAAAATAGAAAATTCTTAGAGTGTTATAATCTAAATTTTCAAGGATTAATAACGGGGATGGATAAAGTCTATATTTTAAAACTTCTTAAAGAGAAAAAGCAAACAAGAATTTTCTTTTCTAATGCTTTAAATAAAAATGTAGAATTAGAAACTGGCGTGACATTTAATATTATTGGGGATAGTGACATAAATAAATATTATATTGATAAATCAGATAATTTCATAATTTTTCCTTATAAAGATGGAAAACTTTTCAATAATGAAGAGCTTCAAAAATACCCTTTGACATGGAATTATCTTAAATTATTTGAAAGGGAGCTACGGAAACGAGAGAAGGGAAAATTTAATAATAATTCCTGGTATCAATTTAGTAGAAATCAAGCAATCGATAAACAGAGAATGAGAAAGATATTGATCCCACATGTAGTTAAAACAACAAGAGCAGCTTTTGATGATAAGGGTGAACTTTTTATTAAGAATGTCGGGGTTAATGGGGTAACTATTAATGAAGATATTAAAGAAGATGAAAAATATTTTTTATCAATCCTTAATAGCAATATAGCATCTTTTTTTATAAGTAAAACAAGTATCTTTCTAAGTGGAGGTTTCTATGCTACAAATAAACAATTTGCTGGAGAAATACCTATTAGAATTATTGATTTTTCAAAAAAATTAGAAAAAGACAAACATGATAAAATCTTTAGATTTGTTACAAATATAATTGAATTGAGGAAAAAACTACATAAAGCAAAATTCCGAAATGAGAAAGAATTGTATGAAAGACAAATTGCAGCTTTTAATAAACAGATTAACGAAGTATTATACGAATTATATGGGTTAAATAAAGAAGAAATTAATATTATAGAAGAAAACCTAAAAGATTGATTTCAATCTAAAAAGGATATTTCAATAACTTTTCAACATTTTTCGCTTCACTTCGAGCAAATTCTTCTGCAAGAGCGCGGGGATTTTTACCAATATTATCTTTTATTTTCTTTACTTCATCACATCTTGCTGAAATTCGATACAATTTAGCTTGTTCTCTAAAACGAACTGGGCTTACATCAGAAGCAACAGATGGAATATTTACATTTGGCATTTTAGGAAAATCTTCTTCAAGAATAATTTTTTGAAAATCATTATAGAAAATATTTACCTTTTTTTCAGGATGATAGATTTTACCGAATTGAAATCGAAAGGACTAGATATTAGACCACATAAGGATACAGTTTTTAGTCATATTCGAATGCAAGAACATGCTGATATGGAACGACTTTTAGAATTAATTAAAAGAGCTTATCAAAAGACAAAGTAATTGAAAGAATCTAATCAATCAACTGAGTAAAAACCTGATTTTCAACATCTTTAAATACTATCAGTTTCGCTTTTCAAATATAACATTTCACTTTAATTTTGTTTTAAATTTGTACATAACCCTTAAACAACCAAACAATGTTTTTATCCAAATATGAAATATACTATAGAACAAGGTAAACAACTAATAGATGAACTAATAAATCTTTGGATTGAGACAAAAATACGGTGTGATAAAATTGAAAAGTTGGTTAAACTCCTTAAAAGATAGAACCAACCAAGTTTTATAGGTTATTTAAACTTGTTATTGTTACTTGGAATAATCCATTTCAGAGGACATTATTTATATACTCTGTCGTGCATAGATATATATATAACAATTGGGGAGGATTCTGCAAAGTGAACAAATATATCATCCCAATAATGGTTGTCCTACTGCTGCTATCATCCAGTTTTGTAGGAGTTTCAAATGCTGTTGTAAAAAAATCATTTACTGTGTCCTTTGATGGTAACATATTATATGTTGGTGGAGATGGATTAGGAAACTACAGCAAGATTCAGGATGCAATAGACAATGCAACAAACGGTGATACTGTCTTTGTCTTTGATGATTCATCACCTTATTATGAAAATCTGGTTGTGGATAAATCCATAAATCTGTTTGGTGAAGATAGAAATTCGACAACTATAGATGGCAATGTGACTGACAGTGTGATAGAAGTATCTGCAGATCATGTTTACATTGAAGGATTTACTGTTACAAATTGCATAACAGATTTATCTGATGCTGGGATAAATATATTCTCTGACTGGAATACTATAAAAAATAATAATATTGTGGAAAATCAATGCACGGGTATCAGGTTGTCTAGTTCACAGTTCAATTTGATAGAAGATAATATTTTTAAGGATAATGTCCTTTTTCATATTAATCTGAGGGATGAGTCTGATAATAATACTATAAAAAATAATAACTTAACAGCATCTGACAACTGGCCTTATGCATGCGATGGTATCTCTATTATTGAATCATCTGATAATCTTATTGTAAATAATGAGATAACAGGGTTAAAATATACTATTGGGATTGGTCTTGGAACAAAATCAAATTATAATGTTGTAAATAAAAACAGGATTCATAATAATCCATGTCATTATCAAGCAAATAGTATCCAGATCTCAGATCATTCCGACTTTAATTTGATAATAGATAATGAAATAAAATCAAATAACGGTAGCGGAATAGTAATGTTTTTTTCTCAGGGAAATGAAATAATAGGTAATACGATTGAATTAATTCCTAGCCACGGAATTTGTTTAGTTGATTGCAGGTATAACAATATTGTCAGGTTTAATAATATATCCTCTACTGAAAAAGGCATAAGATTGGCGATATATTCTTCTAAAAATATTATTGAATCAAATAATCTAACAAGAAATACCTATGGGATTTATTTGTCAGGTACTGATCTTCTGGGATCTGTTCCTAACAATGTAATCTCTGGTAACAATATTGTTGAAAATAATTACGGTATTTATATTATAGTATCTGATCTTTATGGCTATTCCAATGATAGCTTGATTTGTTATAATAACCTCATTAACAACACACAAAATGCTTATGATGAGTGTAATAACTCTTGGGATGATGGTAAATATGGCAATTATTGGTCTGATTATGAAGAAAAGTACCCAGAGGCTAAGAAGAAACCGTTTAAGGGTATTTGGGATACACCCTATGAAATAAATGGTGGAAATAACAAAGATAATTATCCTTTGATTAATCAATGGCCAAAAACAGATGTATCACCAACTACTAAAAGAGTTAGAGCAACATTTAACTCTTTGTTCCAATGGTTGTTGGAACGATTCTCAATGTTAAGTTGGTTATCATATTCTATAATCTAAATTGATTTTCAATAATTACCTTCCCCTAGCTCAATGAAAGAATTCAATATAGCTAGCCCCCCTCCCCTATTCCTTATTTGGAATCCTTCCATATTCTTCCGTTTGTTACTAAACATATTAACATGTATAACAACATCATTACAGCATTAATGCTATATCTTTACAATATCGGCAGGTAAAGGTAAATACCTGTTTCTTATGCCCTTTAACATAGAACAATTTCTTATCAACACAATAATACTGTCTTTGACATTCACAGTCATTACAGTAAGTAATTATGTTTGAACCAATATCAATGTTATACCAACCTTTGTCGCTTAATTCATCTCTGTATATTTCTTTCATTCTTCCTCCTTTTAGGTAACTTCTTTTCTTTCCTTTTTTCTGCCCGTAATAATTCTTTTAAACTTTCATATTCCATTTACATCAATATCCCTGAAAGATAATATTTCGTATACATAAATCCCAAAAAAAACAGGTGATACTGGTGGGTTTACTCTGCTTTGTAAAAGTTCCCTTAGTGTTATTTATTTCTAACATCGCTGATTTTTGGATGTTACCAATTATTGAAAGCGATGTTACTATGTTACCAATGGTTCGACGGCTACGTACGGTTATTTTAGTTAGTTTTTTCAAATTCAAAATCACACTCTTTTGGTATAAAATATAATCCATCCTTTGTTTTTCTTATAGGTGTTGGATTTGATAAAGAATTAATTAAGGTCATTATCTTTTTTAGGTCTTCCATAGGGATTTTGGTGTTTTCTGCTATTTCTTCCATAGTATATGTTCTTGGTTTACTCTCCAATAATGTAATGATTTTATCCAAGTTTGAGGCAAGCAAAATTCCTTCTTCATCATCTTTTCCTAAAGACAGTAACAATTTTGTTACCATGTTACTATTATTTTCGCTGTCACCATCATTATTTTCATCTGCTAAAATTCCTCTCAGTTGCAGGGGATTCATTAGTAACATAGTAACATTTGCTTCCTTATTTGGTAACATTTGATTTTTACTGATTTTGAGATTGTATAATTTTTTAATGAATGCAACGCCCTTTTTC
>CAZHIY010000171.1:0-5187 GCA_964533085.1 uncultured Thermoplasmatales archaeon
TTTTCACAGCTTTCGGATGCATCAACTACGCCCACGGACTACTAGATTCCTTAATAAAGCCTTAACTAAAAAGAATTTTTATATCATCATCAGGTTTTACACCTAATTTTTTTGCTGCATTGCCCTGATTTATAGAAATTTCAAGCAAATTGCTACTTCCAACTGTTGCAAGCAACTCTCCTTTTTTTACAAAATCATATGATTTAACAAAATTTGTTCTAAAGGTTCTTTTACCAATAAAAATAGTAACTTTATTATCAAAATTTAAAACATTACTAAATTTCAAACCATCAATGTTTGTGATAATATTTCCAAATCTGTCAATATAAACTACTTTTCCAACAGCTGAACTATCAGTTATTTCAAAATTCCCAAAGTCCAAATCCACAAAATCCGTGATAATTGGTCCAATCTGCTCAAAAAGCACACCATTTAGTATATAGGCAGCTACTGGAGAAAAAATATCTCTTCCATGAAATGTGTCTGAAACCGAATTCAACATTAGTTTTGAATTTGTAATTTCATATATTGTAAAATCTCCCAAATAACGTGCTGCCGGTATCAAAAGACCATTATCAGGACCGACCAATATTTGAGACGAAGTTGTAATAACTATACCTCTTCTATCTGTGCCAACTCCAGGATCGACAACAGCTACATGAACGGAACCTACTGGAAAAAAAGGAATAGTAGTACGCAGTACAAATGCACCTTCTCTAATATTATGAGGCGCAATCTCATGATTTATATCAATAATTTTTGCATCTGTAATAGATAGAGCTACACCTTTCATTTGGCATACATAGTTACTGTTTGATCCAAAATCTGAGAGAAATGTGATTAACCTCATCTTATCAACTAAATAATCAAATTGCCTAAGTATATAATTAATTTAGTGTTTTTTAAACCCTTTTGTACAAAACTATATATGTTAGAACGTTACATAATATATGGGTTGGATCCTCGTGGAGATGAAATATAATAAAAAAGAAATGGAATTTTTCGCAAATATTTGGGATCAGAATAGCAATAAGATTTTAGTTTGTCCACAATGTAATAGTAAAATGATTATTGTTCAGATTGAACCAATACAAGATGCCGAAAATGCATATGTTCCATATGATACAATAATTGAATGTACAAATTGTGATTTTAAAATTAGAGCAGAATCGTTTTCAATATTAGGATCTGTAAAGGATTTTGATTTGAAATATATAGAGATTGCCAGCTGGTCACCAAGCGGAAGTAGAGTTATATCCCGCTATGAGCACATTCTAAACTATGATTTACTAAAAATGCTGAAAGAGTCAGCCGAGCTGAAAGAGTTTTTAATCGTAAACAAGCAAGTAATCCAGGTTATTGGTTGAAAAAAAACAAAAGTTTAATATAAAATAATTTACAAAATTTTATTATAGTGAATAAATATGCAAAAAAAACCTGGTGTTAAACCAAAGAAAAAAGCTCCTGAAGAAATACAAATTATTTGGGTTAACGTATTATAACCTAAGAATACATAAAACCATCGTAGTCTTTTGTATCCTGCTTCTTTTTACCTGTACGATGCTTAATAAATTTTCGTTGACGTTTTTTTCCGATAAAACTAAAATCATGTCTTAAAAGCCGTACGAATGTTTTATCTGGCAGAGGTTCTAATCTAACAATTCCCTTTATTTGAAATTTCTTAAGAGCCCTAAAAACCATATCTTTTGAAACATTTAATTCACTTTTAATATCTTCAACAGCTATCGGATAGCTTTTCTGTAAAAGTCTAATAATTCGTTCCTCAAGTGTTCCAGTGGTAATTTCAATCATGTATTAACATCTCTGAATTGACTCATAAGCCCTAATACCATCTCGATCATGATTAAAAAGAGCTTTTACTTCATCTTTCCATTCAATAGGATACCCTTCAGGAAAGCTTATACAGCCCATGCAAGTATCAAAACCAATTGATTTCTTTAGGCTCTCAATACTAGTATATGCAAGGGAATCTGCTCCAATTTCATCACTGATTTCATCAACTGATTTAATTTTTCCATTCTTGTTTCTTGCGATAAACTCCTTTTTGCTTCGCATATCAATACCAAGGTAACAAGGAGCAATAAGAGGTGGACAACCAATTCTAACATGGACCTCCTTTGCACCAGCATCCTTTAGCCCCTTTACAAGTTTACGAATGTTTGTTCCACGAACAATTGAATCATCAATCAAAACAATACGTTTACCACCGAGAACGGAACGAAGATATGAAAGACCTTCTTCTACAACCCTGTCCCTGCTTTCCTGTGTTTGCTGAATGAAAGAACGTTCATCCTTATCCTTCATAATGCCCTCATCAATTGGAATTCCTGATTCATTTGCATAGCCAATTGCGTAGTGCCGGCCGGACTCAGGAACAGGAACAACAATATCAGCCTTAGCAGGATGATTCCTTGCAAGAACTCGACCGATATCAACCCGTACATTATGAACACTACGACCATTAATACGAGAATCAGGTTTAGCAAAATACACAAACTCAAACATACAGGGTTTTTCTTTTTTATTTATTAATTGTTTTTCATAGATATTTGAATCTTTATCAATTATAACAACAGATCCGCCAGGAATATCTTTTATGTATTCAAAATTGATTTTTTTAAATACACGAGTTTCTGATGTAAGGCAGTACATACCATCAGATTTCCCAAGAACAAGAGGTCTAATCTTATAAGGATCAGTCATTGCAAAAAGATAGGGATTATCTCCAGAGTCTGCTAGAAATAAGGTGGAATAACTTCCTTTTAGCCGATCCATAAGGAATTTACATGAGTCAAAAATCAAATCAGGAGTCAACTCCTTTTTATACAATCTATCAGCTATAGGAAGCAGGAAACAATGAATATCGCAATCAGTTCTTGGTTTTCTTGTTGTTAACTTAAGCATTTCAGAACAGTTAAAGATATTACCATTATGAACAGCTGCTAAAAATGGATTCACCAAATATTCTGGTTGAGCATTAAGTCTCAAGGCCTTGATATCATCCATACCAGCAGTCGAGTATCTTGTATGACCAAGTCCAACATTACCAGAAACATTAATCTTTCTATCCTCATTAAAAACCTCTCTAACAAGACCAGGATCCTTTGTAACATGAATATTACCATCATACATCAACATACCAGCTGATGATTGACCACGGTGCTGTACAGAGAATAAACTATGATAAATCAGACGCGAAACAGGACCCCTCCCAATAATACCAACAATACCACACATGGATAAAATGGGAATGAATTAGCATTATTTATAGATTTTTTACTAAATATTCTCCCATTCTTTAAGAACAGATTGCCATTTGAATTGCTTAATTCCCTCAATCGATTCTAATTTTCTAAGAATCCTTTCATATCCCTTAACAAGTGTACGAGTTCGAATTTTTACAATGAAATCATAATCACCGGCTACAGCTGTAACCCGATCAACTCCCTTTATGTCCCATAGTCTCTGCATTGTTAATTCAATTGGATATCCAGGTTTCATTTTAATGAAGATATATGCTTTAATTAGTGTTAATGCAAATGAAATAATACCAAGTAACATTAGAATGATTCCACTAAATCTAATTAGAATTAGAGAAGGTTCGGTTGAAATTGGATCAATAAATCCAAAGTATGCAAGCACAATAGAAACTGGAATTGTAAATATAATAATTGAGGACTTAACTGCCTGGGTTATACTAGCCTTTCCTATACCTAATGCTCTAATATAAAAAACATATGAGAAGAAGGTACCAATGCCAACCAGGCTTAACCAGCCAAAATGGTTGATAGATCCATTTATTGATTCAACAAAGTTGTTTGCTCCTATGTAAAAATCATAGAATAGAACAAAGACCATAGTGAATAAACATGCTAAAATCACATTCCACAAACGAATATTTATAGAATCATTTGGTTTATTGTCAATTTTCATCATTTTTAATTTTCTTTGATAGATTGATTGTAAAACCCAACCAGGATTAACTATTAAAAAAACAATTGCTAATGATTCCAAATTTATTTTTCCCGAGAGACTAATCGAACCGAGTATTGCTCCAAGAGTAACAATTACTGAAGACTGTATCTCAACAAGAGTTGGGGTATTTTTTTCAGTTATTGACTCAATAATAACAAGATATAATATTACAACCTGAGAAAAAGGTAATACTAGAGAGGGATCCTTTATCAGAATCAGTAACCAAAAATAGCCAAAAGTCAAAATGGCATTTCCGAACCCAGCAAGAATATGATATTTTAATTCCTCCTTCTTTGGTAACCTTATTTTTTTAAAACTTGGGTCAATCGTTCTTTCTCCAATACTCTTTCCTTTATACGAAATGGAAAAAAATAGTGTAAAAAATACTGCAATTAATAAACCAAAATAAAATATGGATAGCCCAAGCACAAAAGGATTTTTCAAATATTTTTCTAAAATTACATCAATACCTGATATTAATGCAGCAATTATTGAAGATGAAAAAGCAAGTACATAAAATAGATATTTTCGTCTTATTCTCATAGTGTTATTTCTTTTTCAATTACTTGAGTTGTTGTTTTATTTACTCCCTTTACCATCTGAATCTTATCTGTAGCTTTCAATAGTCTATCTAGACTTTTAACCTGAACTCTGGCAACAATATCAAACTCTCCTGCTACAACTGAGATTTTCACAATATTTTCAATTTTTTTAATCTCAGCTAAAATCTTTTCTGTATTTCCTGGACTTGTATGAATCAATATATATGCACTAATCATAGTATCGCCTTATTTCACAGCCGGAATAATGTTCCCTTTATAAATATATGTATTATAACTTTGGTATTATTAACGAAATCTACATATTTTTATAGAAGGAAATAAGGAAAGGTTTAAATCATAAGTTATACATTCCCTGTTCGGAGGTATAAATAATGGCATATACACATGAAGGATGGACTTTATATACAAGAAGTGTACAGCTTAAGGGTGGAAAAAATCAAACGATTTATTTCTTTAGTAAGAGGGAACCAAAGAGTGGATCACCCTGTGAGCTACCAACCGGTTACCAAGTTGGTGTTAACAAGAGAACGGGTCTTCCGTATCTTAAAAAGAAGTAGGGAAATTAATTTTCTTCACTTCTTCTTTTTTTTATTTTTTATTCTAGATAATATATAGTAAAGATTATAAC
>CAZHIY010000172.1:0-913 GCA_964533085.1 uncultured Thermoplasmatales archaeon
AGTGAATTTAAATTGGGAAAACATTTATCACCATCAACCTTGTCATATTTTGGATTTATAGGATAGACCTTAAAACCTGCATCTTTTATTTCTTTAAACTTTTTATAGCCCCACTTTTCCTTCTGTATAGTGGCGCCTACAAATCCAAATACATTCTTCTTATTTAGAAAAATTTTAATTGTTTCCATGTCCATTTTTTAATCCTCTCTCTTCAAAATATCTTCAATTACGTCTTTTATATTACCAACGGATTTTAAACCGTTCACACTAGAGATTTTTTGTCCGTGGCTAAAAAACACTAAATGCGGAATCCCTGTAATCTTATATTTTTTTGAAACATCTTTGTTTTTTTGAATATCAATTTTTCCAAAAGCTACTTTTCCTTTGTAAATATTTGATAACCGCCTTAACCGCTGTGCCATTAATTTACATGGGGCACACCATGACGCCCAAAAATCCACAACAGATAATGGATATTTCTGTATAAAATCTTCAAATGTTTTTCCATCAAGAGTTACTATATAATCGGGCCATTCAACTGCAGAAGTAATTTTTTCCTTAGAATTATAATTCTTTTTTTTCTTTTTAAAAAATCCAAGAAATACCATAAAATTCATCTACAATGTTATTCAACTGTTTATAAAAATATTTTATTCTTTGCAGAATTTTTTCCTAATTCTTTGATTTTTTCTGTAAAATCGGTTGATACCTTCGCAAATTTCTGTCCTTCTGATGCAGAAATCCACGAAAGACGGAGACGATCCACCTCTAAACCAAGACCTTCAACGATTTTTTTTAACGATGCAAATCTTCTACGAGTATAATAATTTCCTTTCTGATAATGACAGTCTCCTGGATGACATCCAGCTACAAGTACACCATCAAATCCACATAGATAGGCCTCTATAACAAG
>CAZHIY010000172.1:923-5175 GCA_964533085.1 uncultured Thermoplasmatales archaeon
GCACATAACCCTAACAGCCAGTATAGAAGGTGGATATTTTATCCTGCTAGTTCCTGCTAGATCTGCTCCGGCATAGGAACACCAATTACAAAGAAAAGCAAGTATCTTTGGCATGAACTCATCATCTTTTTTCATATTATCACTCTACTGTTCAACTTCAGCAAATTCTTCTTCTTTAAATGTGATAAGAGGAATATCCTCTTCTACATTCTTACCGGGAATATAATCAAACATTTTTTGGACAGATTCACCTATCTTTTTGAAAATAACTGCAATAGGTATATCAACAGGACAGACATCCTCACACATACCACATCCAACACAAGATACGCTGATGTGATCTAACCTGCCAAGGTGATAAAACAATGTCCTAGGTGGAACTTTGATTCCTCCTCTTTTTCTAAAATCTGTCTCATAGTTCGATGGTTTGTATTCAAAATCAGAGGATTCAAATCCGCATAGCTTACAATAACAAATAGGACATACCTTACCACATCCATGACAACCTATACATTTTCCAAATATCTCAATTAATCCATCCATACCGTTCATTTTTGTTTCAAGTTCATCAAAAAGTTTTTTCTTTTCTATCTCTCTTTTATCACGAATCTTATCCAATTTCTTACTGTCAAGTTCTTTTTCTAAATACTCTCCTTTCATACCTTTAGCAAGTTCCTCGCCTTTTTTAGTATTAAGAAATATCACACATTGCTTGTCAATATCATTTTTTCCTATCAAATCAACAGACATATCTGCAGTATATGGTACAAATTCCTCACAGCTTTTACAAGCGGATCTCAACTCAGGAGAAATCTCACCTTTTTTAACAGTATCCCAATATTTCGAAAGATTCTTTTCCAAAGCTCCATCTACAGCCATATTAATAGGATATACGCCACCACATGTTGAACTTAGAGTGAATAGGTTCTCAAGACTTCCCTGTTCACGTTTAATAAGCTCTACAAACCCTCTTAACTCGCAGGGTTTTACAACAGCAATAACTGGTTTTTTTGTACTCCCTTTTAGGGTAAAACGTGATAATAACTTGCCGGCATTAACAGGCATTAAAGGATAAAAAGGCACAGCATCGTTTAGTTCATCTGGATTTGTTATAAGTGAATATGCTATAGCTCCTTCTTTACTTATTTTCTTAAGAGTAAAAACCGCCTTAACCTTATTGTTTTCTAAAAGAAACCTTAAAAATTCTAGAATTCCTTGCTCTGTGTTTTTATTTATCTTGAGAGCCTTAGTCATTTGCATCCTCCATCTCATGAAGTTCTTCTTCTTTATAGACAACTAGTGGAATAGGTTCATCTAAGCTTCTACCAGAGACATAATCAAATAAATCCTGAGTTTCATCAGCGATCATACTAAATATTTGAGCAACAGGAATAGACACAGGACATGCATCTTCACAGGAACCACATGATACACAGGAAAGACTCATATGCATCATCCTTCCCATC
The DNA here is from genome assembly GCA_964533085.1 of uncultured Thermoplasmatales archaeon. Taxonomy (GTDB): domain Archaea; phylum Thermoplasmatota; class E2; order DHVEG-1; family DHVEG-1; genus SG8-52-3. Next base: position 2,390 of record CAZHIY010000172.1, read on the forward strand.
TGGAAAAGAGTGGTATCCGGAAGAAACCGTATACTCCCTTTACTCTCAGCTCTTTGGAGATATTCCTCTGGTGGATGTTTTACTTTATCAGATTCAAAATAACACATACGACAGGAACAGACAGGGCAGACTCTCATACAGTTATGACAGTTTATACATTGAATAAATGTTTCAAGAAGATTATCAATACCGCCAATTTTGGATTTTAAATCAATATGTGCTTTTTTTCTTTTTTTCTGTTTTTCTTCTGAAATATTTTTAACTTTAGCATGCCAGCTATCAATGTTTTCATTTAAAACTATACCAAGTTTTTCCATTACGTCATTTCCCTTTTGACTATTTGAAATAATGAAAAAAGTATCTTTTTTTGCACCAAGAGTTCCTATATGAAGATCGCCTGAAACCATACTTGACTTGTCACATATCTGACATACTGGACGCATTATTTTATCATCCCCGTTCTTAAATGCTTCATCAAATAGTTTCATATTTTTTTCAGGATCACTTAAGAAATCAGATTTAGGTAAAACACCAGGACAATCTATGCTTATTAAAGTTATATTTTTTAAATTTGTTTGACCAAGTTTTGCAAGTTCTATAGCTGCTCGAATTTCACAAGGACGCATAATAGCAGCTATTTTCATTTTTCCCTCACCAAGACGGGTTACACTAGAAACCGCTTTAGCTCCCTGAACAAACATAGTTGGTGGAAGAGGAAAACCATCCTTGAGAAGAGATTTATCTTTAACAAGCACATATGAAAATGAATCACCCGCTGGAACTCTCATAGGTATAATTACTGCATCAAAAACTCCTTTATCAACAGCTTTTTCAAAAAAATCAATAATTGTTTTTTTTATACCGGATTTAGCAGGTATCGCCGCACCTTTTAATTCATTCATTTTACAGCCTCCAGAAGTTCTTGATAAATTTGGTCGAATTTGAAATGTTTAATACTTGCTGCACCAGATGGACAAGCAGCGACACAATTCCCGCATCCTCTACATATCACCTCGTTTACCACAGATACTTTTTTATCCTCATCAAAAGTAATTGCGCCATATGAACAGACAGATAGACAAGTTTTACAACCTATACAAAACGATTCAGATATGTGAGAGGTTTTCACCTCGGGCTCAATTTTTTTTCCTGGAATGAGAGATGAAAGAATTTTACCAGCTGCAGCCTCTGATTGAACTAATGTGTCAGATATATTTTTCGGACCTTGTGCACACCCAACAATATATACTCCTTCAGTAGAAGTAGACACAGGGTTTAACTTTTCATGCTCTTCGGTAAAGAAACCTTCAGGACCTTGAGAAATACCCGTGATCTCTGCAATTTTAGAAGCATCCACCGTTGGTTCTACAGCCGGTGCAAGAATCACCATATCAACTATAAGGCTTTTTTTACCCAAATTTTCATCTTTGTAATTTATATTTAATTGATCACCATTTTTTTTAACCTCAACATCTGAAGACCGGATAAATTCAACATTTTTACCTTTTGTTTGTTCGTAGAATTTCTGATCTGTTTTACCAGGAATACAAAGATCAGAGTAAAAATTAGATACCTCAACATGGGGTAGTTTATCCTTAAGATATTTAGCAAATTTAAGTGAGTACATGCAACATATCTCTGAACAATAACCTTTTTCATCTCTGCCGACGCAATGTATAATAGCCACAGAGTTCGGGGTCAGACCGTTTTTAAGAATGATTTTACCCGAAAGATTCATTTTTTCAAATTCCAACGAAGTGAGAATATTATCAAAATTCCCATAGCCATATTGAGGAGAGTTACCAGGATTAAAAAGTGTAGAACCTGTAGCCAATACTACTGCACCAACATTAAACTCAGCAGGCTCATTTCCTTCGATCTTACTTTTTAACTTAACTTCAAAGTTTCCAAAGAAACCAATGGCTTCTTCAACCTCACTATCAGTAAAAACCATAATATTTTCATTAGCATCTATTTCCTGGATTTTTTCATTAATAATATTTGATACTGATTTCATACCGAAGTAAGTCTTCTCAAAATTTATTATAAATCCACCTAATGAAGAGGTCTTTTCAACAAGATAGACTTTTCTATTTGGACTGGCTAACTGTAAACTTGCTTCAATCCCTGCAATACCTCCACCAATAACCAATACATCAGGATTACTTTCTATCTCTTTTTTCTCAAGAGATGAATGATAACGAACTCTTCCAATAGCTGCCCTAATTAACCGTATAGCTTTTTTTGTAGCCTCATCTTTATCTTCTGTGATCCAAGCACATTGTTCTCGTATATTAGCTAGTTGAAAAAGATAAGGATTCAAACCTGCATTTTCACATACTTCCATAAAGGTTTTTTCATGTTCCTTTGGGGAACATGCAGCGACTACTAGATGTGTTAGACCTTGTTTTTTAATTTGCTCTTCAAGAAATTTTTTGCCATCCACTGAACATAAAAGCTTGAATTTTTCAGCAAATGCAACATCTTCAATTGGTGAGATTGCATCTATTACTTTGTCTATATCAACTTTTTCTGCTATGTTTGGACCGCATTCACATATGTAAACGCCTATTTTTCGTTCCATTTACTCTTTCCTCTTATTTAGACCGATGATAATATTTTTCCAACTGCCGCACTTGCCTGCGATACTGAATCCTGAATGTTTTTTGCACCTTGTGCACATCCTACAATGAAAACTCCAGGTTTTGATGAGATAACAGAAGAAACATATGGATTTTCTTCTTTAAAAAATCCGTATTCATCAAGAGTTATCCCAAGAGTTTTAG
>CAZHIY010000173.1:0-5138 GCA_964533085.1 uncultured Thermoplasmatales archaeon
CACATTTTAAAATTTGTTTAAAAGAAATGTTGGCGATGTCAATTTACTTTACAGACTAAAAAACTAAATAATTGAAGTTTTTTGAAGTATATCCTTATTTGAATTTTCGGCTAGCTTGGTGTTTTCTTATTACATTTTCTATAGTTTCAACATCGCCTAATCCAAGAACTGCAAGTTTATCCTCAACAATTTTTGCAGCAGGTGCTTTTCCCATAACAGAGACAGGATTAGCTTCGCCCCTTGTCAGCTCAGCTTGTATATCTTCTTTATCTGTTAAATAGCGGAATGGTTTTGGTTTTCTTTTTTTAATTTCATCGTCACGTGATCCAGCTTTTGCTATTACTTCATCTATTGCTTTATCAACTAATTCATCTACTTCTTCATCTGGAGGCATATTTTTTCCCCTCAAATTATCAAATAAAATTAGGCTTTTTAAGCGTTTTCTTGTAAAATTTAAATGTTTTTAAGACCCTTTTTTCTAATTAATTTACTAAATTTCCTTAGTATTTCCTCATCATCAGGTCTCCATTGTATTTTTTCAAGTAGCGAATAAGATATTTCATTATCTAAACTAATAATTCGTCCTGGTGCTAGATTTAGATATTTCTCTATGAATTTTTCACAAAGTTTAAATTTTTCATTATTAAACATTGGTTCGGTTGACAGAATTGATGCACACATCCCTGCAATATCTTCTACCGGTTTACCAATTCTTGATTCTTCGAAATCTACTCCCCAAATTCTATCTGTAAATATAAAATTTCTTAAAGTAGCATCACCACGGATTAGAAATTCTTCTTTTGTTTTGAAATGATTATGAAAGTCAAAGAACCATTGAGCTAATAATATTATTAATCTTTGTTTTTCATTATTTGAAGTATCTTGATTATTTATAAGGTTACAAAGGTTTTCTCCAATAATATAATTCATAATTAATACATTGTTTTTTTCATCCATTTCATGTATTATTGGTATATTTAATTTTGATGAACCTTTTTTTAGAACACTATATTCAGTGTTCATTTGTCTTTTTAGACCTGGTACAAACCATTTAAGAATTCTTGGTTTGTTATTAATAGTTACATATGCAACAATATTTTTTTTACTTTTGAATTGTTGCTGAATTACTGCATCTTTGTATTTTTTATTGCTTTTTACAAGCTCTTCAATATTTCTCATTTTTTTATAACCTAATTAAAAAATAGAAAAAAGATTATGGTTATAATCGTTTTCTATAATTATTCAATTATTTCAAAAGAAACAACCATTTTTGCCCAAAGTTTAGATGATGTAATTCCCCCATCATTTATAAAAGCAATTATTAAAGGACCTTCGTCAGGATTTGTTAAATACGCCCCATCTTTTTTATAAGCTAAGATCATCGTTACACCACCTGTTTGAGTAATATTTCCAGATTCATTATAAATGCTGACTTGTCCATTGATTGTACTTTGGTTGTAATCAGTTGTTTTATCATCGCTTGAATAAACACTAACTGTGTAGTTATTTGGTAAATTATCAAACTTATTCAGTATTGTATCAACTTTTATTCCGGTAAAATTAAAGGGACCATCTAGTACTACATCTGGTAACCAACCAGTTTTAATAAATGTACCTTTTCCCGTGAATTCCTCTAATGTTTCAAGATCTTGAAGTGTATAATTAATAATTTCATCTCCAAAAGTTATTGTAAAAATTGTATTAGTTTCTCCATTTGTGGTATTATCTTTTGCATCTTTATCTTTAGGTAAATTAACATATACTATCGTAAAAATAGCAATCAAAATTACTATGGATAACACCATTGTGATAATTTTATTTTTATTTTTTTCAACAACCATAAAAACTTGGAAATAACAATCAATTTTTAAAAATTACTAATTTTTAAAGTCATCTGATTTTTTTGTTGTAAGATAAATACCCGATAGAATTATTGCTCCACCAATTATTGTATAAGATGATGGAGTTTGTTGAATCCATGGTATAGCAAATGCAAGTAATGTTGATCCAAGGGGTTCACCAAGTAAAAATACAGATGCTACAGAAGCCCGGATATGTTTAAGAGACCAATTGTATAAGGTATGACCAAATATACCAGCAACAATTGCCATTAAAAATATAATAATTAAAGCATCCAAACTTAAATTATTTAGTGGTACATTATAAAACAAACATATTACAAGAAGACCTATTGTACCAATTGAATAAACAATAAATGCATATGAAGCAACTGAAACTGTTTTTCTAATTTTTCTTCCACCAAGAATATAAAGCCCTGCAGCAACTCCTCCAAGTATAGCTAAAATATTTCCTTCTAACGAGTCAGGTGTAATAGATCCTAATCCATAATTACCGCTAACAAGAATTATTACACCCGTAACTGAAATAATTATTCCAGTGGTATTTACAAATGAGAGACGTTCTTTAAAAAAATAATGAGATATAGGTCCAACAAGAATTGGGTGAGCTGTAACAAGAATTACTGAACTTGCAACTGAAGTAAATTTTAAGGATGTAATCCATAAAGCAAAATGAGCAGCAAGAATTATTCCGATAACTATCATTATTAGAAAAGTTGGACGGGGTATGTTTTTTAATTCCTGTCTTGTTTTACTGTGAAATAATACAAATGGCATTATTATCAAAGCTGTAAAAAAAAGTCTGTAAAAAGCAATTGAAAGAGGTTCCGTTTCTGGGTATAAATTTAAGAGTGTAGTAATAAATATTGCCGCAAATGAAACAGAAACAATAGAGATAAATAGAGCAATATACGCCTTATTTTTCATATTATTATTCGGGACTAGTTAACTGCAAAACGTATTTTGATTTTGTTATATTTACATAAAAATTACAAACAATTAATAAGTAAAAAATATACATAGTAACCGAATACACCTCTAACAATGAATGAAGCAGTCGTTGGAATATATGGAAAATCAGATACTGGAAAAACAACTCTAATTGTAGATATTATTAAACAATTATCAAATGAAGGATTTAATATTGCTACCATAAAGATTGCTGATAAGAAAATAGGAATTGATACAAAAGGAAAAGACACATGGAGACATGGAGAAGCAGGAGCAAAACTTGTTGTTTTAACTTCACCTGTTGAAACCGATTTTCTACTAAAACGACCTGAAGATATTTCTGTAATAATTAATCTTATCAATCAAATAGACAAATATGATCTGATACTTGTTGAGGGAGCAAATGAAAGATATATTCCAAAAATCAGAATTGGAAATATTGATAAAAGAGATAACACGATTTTAACATATTCAGGAGATTTTAAAAAATTAATTGAATTTTTAAAAACGAATATATTAGGAGGAAAAAATGGAAAAAATGATAATAAAAGTTAATGGGAAACTAATACCTTTAACAGAGTTTCCAACAGATTTTATTAAAAATACAATTTGTGGAATGTTGAAATCACTTAAGGGTGTTAATGAAATTAAAAATGTAGAGATACGATTTACTACGTAGGTTTTTTTGAAAGAGAGTAAATTATTCTGGTTTTGTCCTGTCCTTTTGTTTCCTTTTTTATTTTATCTATTTTTGGTATCTCATCTGTATTTTTTACATGGGTGCCTGCACAAGGACAGATGTCAAAACCTTTAATTTCAACTATACGTAGTATTGTGATAAATTTTGGTAATAGGTCAAGATGGGCTCTTTGTTGATCAACTCTTTTTTCTAAACTTTTTCTATCCTCTTCGTATATTTTTATAGGAAGGTTTTTTGTTATTATTTCATTAAACTTTGTTTCAATTTTTTTTATATCAGTATTTGTAAAATTTACTGGGTGAAAGTCTACTCTTGAATAATCCGCATGAATCTGATTTCCAACTGTCCTTGCTTTGTAATCATCAAAAATAATTCCAGAAAGAATGTGTTGAGCTGTGTGCATTTTCATATGATTGTATCGTTTTTTCCAGTCTAAAATTGCATGGATCTTTGTTCCAACTGATGGTTTTTCTCCTTGTACAATATGTTGAACTGTATCTCCCTTTTTAATTACTTCTCCTATAATTGATTCTTTATTATTCCATTTTATTATTCCTGTATCCGACGGTTGTCCTCCACCAAGTGGATAAAATGCTGTTTGGTCTACACAGATATAATCCTTTTTATTTTTTGTAACAGTTGCATAAAATTCTTTAATATAGTTACCCTCAATATTGCTCATATAAAGTATCTTAGTCATATTCTTGAAAAAGAATTATTTCCTAATCAATCTTTTTATTTGTATTTTTATTTGTTTTCATATTTACTATTGCCAGACCAGCTATTACAAGAATTCCTCCAAAAACAAACATCAAGGTAATCATATCATTGAAAATAAAATAACTAAATATTGTTGAAAAAACTGGGATTGCATAAAGAAATATACTTATCTCGCTTGCCGTTTTTTTTTCTAATGCTATATACCATATAACATATCCAATTATTGTTGAAAAAACACCTAAAAATATTACCGCAAACCAACCATTGATTGACATATTTGAAACTTGTTCAATTATTGAATAATTCAAAAATGGTATTAAACCAATACTTCCAAATAGCATTGCATATACTGTTAATGATAATCCATTATATCTATCCAATAGCTTCTTTCCAGAAATTGTATATAATGCTCCCATTAACGCTGCAATCAGTACTGCTATTGCTCCAAAGATATATTCTACCTTTAGAGAAGATTCAGCTTTTCCCCATATTGAAATTACAACTACTCCGCTCATAGCAATTATTACACCAAGAGCTTTTAATAAAGAAATTTTTTCTCTAAGAAAAATAATTGCAAGTATTACAATTTGTACTGGAATTGTTGCAATAATCAGACTTGCTGCACCAGGTGAGATAACTTGTTCACCATAATTAAGACCAAGATGATATACTATCACTCCAAAAAATCCTAGAAGAAATATTGGAGCAATATCTTTTCTGTGTAGTTTAGAAAATCTTTTTTTTTGAAAAAGTAAAAAAAAAGGCAGAATACAACAAACAATAAAAAATCTCATTATTGTAAGATTAATAAATGAAAGCTCTTCTAATCCAATTTTTATAAATAGAAAAGCAAATGCCCAAACTACAACCATAATTAACATCATTACTATATATTTAAAACGTGAAAA
>CAZHIY010000174.1:0-5134 GCA_964533085.1 uncultured Thermoplasmatales archaeon
GTGACCTATTATTTCGATAGTTTTGATGAGGGTCCTTATGGTGAGGCTTGGGCTGCATTTCCGGGTTATATGGTCGATGGAAGTATATCTTCATCTGCTTCTACGACGAGTAATGGTGACGTTGAGCTTTGTGATGAAAATAATTGTTCTGGTACTGATATTGGTACTATAATTGATGTTGCTGTTAGGGTGAAGTCTTATTATTCCGGTGGTCAGCGTGATACTATCTTGCGACCTGTTTTCGGTGGAACAGCTGATGGTGCAGATCATAATTATCAGACCAGTGTTGTTGATACTTGGTCACAGTGGTTTGATATAACTAATGATCCGTTTGCTCCTCAATCTTGGGATTGGAATGATATAGAGAGTCTGGATTGTGATGTGGAAGCAGAATATTCAGGTGGCCTACCGTTTACATTGTATTGTTCTAAGGTTGAAATCCGGGTTGGTTATATACCTTATAACCATGAGCCTGAAGTGGTTGGTCCTAGTCCTGTTGATGGTGCATCTGGTGTAGGTATTCAACCTGTATTGAATATAACGGTTACTGATACTGATGGTGACAACATGAATATCACGTGGTTAAGTAATAGTAGTGGCAGCTGGCAGACTTTTGGAATAAATAACAGTGTTGGTAATGGTATTTATCATCAGACTTTTTCTAATGCATCGGTGAATGGTCAGTGGTGGTACTGGAAGGTGAATGTCTCTGATGGTGAAGATTATACAGAGAGTAATGCATACAGGTTCTATACTGGTTATCAGTCGAAGATAGATAATACTGGTTCTACCAATATTAAGGGGTACTTATTGATGCAGATCGAGTTTTATAATACCACTAATAGTACTTGGGTTCTTGAGCAGATTGTTGTTAATGAGACCTCACCTAGAACGATTAGTGCAAATAATGTTCTTGCTTTGGATACGATATTTAATCCTCATAATGTAAGTACCAGTAGTTTTACTAATGGTGATGGTACATATCGAGTATATACTGCATTCAGAGACCCAGATGGAGATGTACTAGTCTGCGATGATGAGAATCTATTGGAAGATAGTTATCAGTTCATGTTTTCCGCAAGCTAAAAATTATATCTTTTTCCTTTATTCTCAATATTTTTTTTCTTCTTTTTTGTTTTTTACTTTTATAATTGAAAGAATGAATTAATGATTTTGTCTATTTTGAGGAAAAATTTTTTTTATAATTATTTTCGGTTTATACCCTTAACCGAATTTTTTAGGTATTTACAAATAAACGACGAAAGTTTAAAGATAAATCAGGGGGAAAATACTTATCCTCAATATTTCTTAACAATTAAATGTTAAGGCTTTCTCAATATATAGCTAGGCATTTGGCTCATAAATGGTATTTATTATTTTGCTATGAAGGGAGATTAAGACTCGTGTTATAACCTTTAATTAAATATAATATATCTTGTCGAATTTATTTATATTTTGATGGAGAAATATTTTCATTTACATCAATTAACGACGTCTTTTCTTATCCCAGTTATAGTAAAAATAACAAACATCACTGAATCTTTTTGTCAAAATAATAAATGTCCATCCTGAGTACATAAGTGTTAAAATTATTAATTCTCCAATTGCATCATAAATTTCTCCTCTGAAAAATTTGTCAATAAGCACCTTTGCTCTATCTTTGTTTGTTAATGGTTATATACAGATATTGTGGTTTGCTCAGTCATGGTGTATATCCCCCCTCCATTTTATCATTAGCTAACAATACATTGAACGTAAAGGTCAAATGACCGAAAAAGAATAAAGAACGTAGTGGATGGTAGGAAACTTCTAGGGTTCCTGTCATTCTTAGCATTTTAACCTCCTAATTTTCTACATCAGTTAATGCCTCAAACTATCAATTTTTATATGAGCGTATTACCCTTTAATTTTACGTATCGCATAATTTCCAGCATCAGAACAAAAAACACCAACACGCTTTCCCACGGAAGTCTCCAATTCTACCTCTGAGATTACTCCTAGTGGAATTTCGATGTTTTTTTGAATCGTAAAAATGAGTTCGATATGATTTGATTTCTGTTGGATCTCTGAAAGAGTTCCTACAATTTCATTATAAGGCTGTAACTTCATTTAGGTTCTCCTAATTCTACCTCTTTTTTATTTTATCATGATCTTTTTGATTTTTTGCCCCAACTATCGTCCTTTGGGATGTGATGAGGGCACTATCACAAAAACTGAATCATGCATCACCTGCAACTTTTGGTCCTTTTTCAGCTCCTAATAACCGATCCATCTTTTTGGCAATGTAATAGCTAGACTGTTCCCCAGTCTGATTGAATGAAATTTTTCTTCACAGTGCATGATTATAAATACGTATCTAGTATTTATTTGAAACAAAAACGGCGTTAGGTATTTGGCTAATTGCTAGGACTTAAAAATGGTACAAAACCAGTTAATTTCAGAAAAATACTGGAGAATTTTAGAGATGCTTTATGATCGAGAGAAAGAAATTGAGAAAGAACCAAAAAAAGAGAGATACTATCAGAACACACTTGCAAAAAAACTAGGTGTAGTAGCACCTACTATTAAAGACCATTTATCAGATCTAAAAAGGTGGGATTATATTAAAGTAGAGAAAAAAAGCATGGATAAAGGAGGGGTAAGGGAGGATCTTATTCTCACTGATGAGGGAAAATTTGTGGTTATGGTTCATCAGCCACTTCAGGTCAAGACTATTAAAAGTACCATTAAACAATTAAAAAAAGAACTTCATAGAATGCCGACAGTTGATGAGATAGCCTGCAAGATAGGGAGGGATCCTGAAGATCGTGCTGTCCGCCGTTTGATATTCGCAGTCGGTTCCACGGTGGACTGGCATCCGCCTGATCTTATGAAACCATCAGATTTTGATCAATTTGAAAAACATGTGATTAGTATTAAGAAGAGTAAAAAGAAAAGCTGAATAGAGAATGGATATATGGTAGCCATAATGCAATTAACAACTTTTAGCAAACTAAAAAAATACCCCATTTATCAGATATAAAAGGATTATTTTACTAGTAATTCTGTGTCAAAATCTCCCTTCGCGTTTAAAAATGCTATTTTTATAGGAAAAAACATCAATTTTTGCCATTAAAATGGTGTTCAAATACCTTCCCCTGCATTTCTTTTCATAGGGGGAAAAAATAAATTAGTATGGACACTGTATTTTTTAAAAAAAAATAAAAGACATTAATGATTTTACCATAAATAAAAAAATAAGGGCGGAGGAAAAAGAATATTATTATTTATGATATAATAATAGTAATATTTATATATATTAAATTATTTTAAGATGGAATCCACATGTGGTACTTAATTCTCATGATAATTTCTTTGATATACGGTTTAATTTATTTGATTATACCAAAAATTTTTGGAGGCTTCATTGGCGCCTATATAATTCAACCTCTTCTTTGGATTTTTTTAGCAATTGTTGTAATTATCGTGGCAAAAGACGAAGGACTAAATATTTGGAATTTTAAAAAAATTCGTAAATGGGAAATTGGTAAAACACCTTTTCAAGCAGCTCTTCTTATTGGTGGTTTTCAAATATCTCTTCTAATAATTATCGGGTTGTTTGTTGGTTTTGGCCCTAGCCCATATTCCCATACCCCATTATTTCTTTTAATAAATTCTATTTACGTTGGATCTGCATTATTAGGAAAAGAACTCAGTAGAGCATATCTAATAAAAAAAGTTAGCTCAAGAAAAAAAGATCTGACACTTACAATAATTATCATCACAATTATATTTATGTTTATTAGCATACCACTTACTCAATTTACAAATCTTGCTTCAAGTCAACCTGCAGAAATTTTCAAATTTATTGGAGAATATCTGATTCCTGGTCTTGCTATAAGCCTATTTGCCACATACCTTGCATACTTAGGAGGAGCATTAACAGCGATTGGTTACATTGGAATCATACAAGGATTTCAATGGTTTTCACCTTATTTACCTGCTGTTGAATGGGTACATATTGCATTTGTTGGAACAATAGGGCCTGCAGTTGGGTTTTTAATAATCCAAAACAGTATTCAAATCAGATTAGGTAAAAGAATAGTAAGAAGAAAAAAGATAAAAGATCCAGCACTTCCATGGATGGCTGTAGCAATTATTTGCACTTTACTTATATTTTTTTCATTTGGATATCTGGGTACCCAACCTACAGTTATCTATAGTGGTAGTATGAGGCCAAATATAGATATTGGAGATGTGGTTTTAGTATCAGAAATAGAAGTTGAAGAAATAAAAGTAGGAGATATTATACAGTTTAAAACTGAAGACATAACTCTACCAATAATTCATAGGGTATATAAAATCCAGGATACAGATAAAGGTTTAATTTTTATAACAAAGGGTGATAATAATGACATTCCTGATACTAATCCAATTTATCCAGAAGAAATCATGGGGAAGGTGGTATTTAATTTACCAAAAGTCGGTTGGATATCAATAGCTATCAAAGATGTCTTAAAAAATGTTGGTATTTGAATGTAGTAAATGAAAATAAAGTGATAAAATGCAGAAAAAAATAAGAATAAATAGAAAAGCAAATAAAAATATAAAAAAGAGGTCTAACAAAATGAAAATAAAAATTTCAAATAAAATTAGATTGGTATTAGTAACTATTTTTACATTAATTTTACTATTTTCAACAATCTCAGTAATAAATGCTTATCAAAAACCTACAACAGTTCAAACAGAAGTTAATTTACTACAATACAGTCAAATTGGTAACTATAACTATATAGCATATCTTAACGAAAGCTTGTTATATGAAGGGAAAGAAATACTTAGACCTGGTGAGGGGACAATTTTTAGAGATATAATTAAAAACATCAATGCGTCATTTGTTTATACACTATTTACTAATGATGATTCAGAAATCTCTGGAAATTATACAATAACAGCCCAAATACAGACTAATCTCTGGAATAAAACATTCACAATAATATCTAAAACTCCAATTAATTCTAATGGAACAGTTACTATTATTACTGAGCAATTTCCAATTGATTATATTTTTTACGAAAATATTGTTTCTGAAATAGAAGATGAAACCAACATTGCCGTAACAGATTCAACACTAATTATACTTACAAACATTGCG
>CAZHIY010000175.1:0-5129 GCA_964533085.1 uncultured Thermoplasmatales archaeon
TGTTATAATAGCATAGCAGAACATACACAAGTAAGCACATTTAAGACGACAGGTACAGTTTATTTCATTGGAGCTATTACTCTTATAATAGCTATAGGATTTCTGATTATATTGATAGCAAAAATAATTGAAATTATCGCATACTTCTCAATACCTGAAAAACTTACAGCTTCAAAAGGTTCTTAGAAGAACCTTTATCTCTTTTTTCTAATTTTTTATACTTTCAATTATCCTAGTTTAAATGTTTTATACAAAAGATTTGAATACCTTTAATATATGAGGGGAAATACAAAATATATAAATCTCGATATTTTTGGGGGGCAGCTTTGAAAGATATTATAATAAAAGGTGCCAGAGAACATAATCTAAAAAATATTAACTTAGTAATACCTAGAGATAAGTTTATAGTAATTACTGGACTGTCAGGATCTGGAAAATCAACTCTTGCATTTGATACTATATATGCAGAAGGACAACGCCGTTATGTAGAATCACTCTCTGCTTATGCAAGACAGTTCTTAGGGCTCATGCATAAACCTGATGTTGATAGTATTGAAGGTCTTTCTCCTGCAATTTCAATTGAGCAAAAATCAACAAGTAAAAATCCTCGTAGTACTGTAGGAACTATAACAGAAATATATGATTACCTCCGTCTTCTTTTTGCAAGGATTGGTACGCCCTATTGTCCTGAACATAATTTAAAAATTGAATCTCAGTCGCCAGAGAGAATTTCAAAAAGAATTGGTGAAGATTTTAAAGGAATGATAACTGTTTTTTCTCCTATTATTCGACAAAAAAAGGGAACATATGAACAACTCTTTTTAGATCTAAATAAGGAGGGTTGGACAAAAATTCGTGTTGATAAAGCAATTTATAGAACAGAAGAAACAATAACACTTGATAGATACAAAAAGCATGATATTGAAATCGTAATTGACAGATTTAAAATTGAAGATAAAACAAGACTTGTTGAGGCAACTGAAAATTCCTTAAAAAAATCAGATGGACTGGTAATCGTTCTGGATAAAAAAGGAAATGAAAAACTGTATTCCTCAAAAATGGCTTGTCCTAAGTGTGGAATGGTTTTTGAAGAACTTCAGCCTCGTATGTTCTCATTCAATAGCCCATTTGGTGCATGTGAAAAATGTCATGGTCTTGGAATTAGAATGGACTTTGATCCTAATCTAATAATTCCTGATAAAGAACTTTCAATTGCTGATGGTGCAATAAAGCTTTATAGAAATGCAATGGATGGTTGGCGGATAAAATTCTTAGGTTCAGTTGCCAAACATTTTGGTTTTGATATTTTTACTCCAATTGCAGATCTTAATGAGGAGCAATATGATGTTTTGATGTATGGTTCACCTGAAAAAATACATTTTAATATGACTTCTAGTACGAAAGATGCTCAATGGTCAGGGATGAGCTCTTGGGAAGGATTCATACCTCAGTCTGAAAGACTCTATAAACAAACTGAGTCTGATTATCGTAGAAGAGAGCTTGAAAGATTTATGAGGATTTCACCATGCCAAGTCTGTAATGGTAAAAGACTTAAACAAAAAGTATTATCAGTAAAGATTTCTAATAAATCAATCGTTGATCTAACTGATATGGCAATAAAACAAGCAATAATTTTTTTCAAGACATTGATCCTATCAAAAAAACAGGAGGAAATTGCATGGCAGATCTTAAAAGAAATAAAGGTCCGGCTTGATTTTCTTGAAAAGGTTGGACTTAACTACTTAACCTTATCACGAAGCTCTGGTACTCTTTCTGGAGGGGAATCACAAAGAATTAGACTTGCAACCCAGATCGGATCTAATCTGATGGGTGTTGTTTATATTCTTGATGAACCCTCAATAGGTCTTCATCAGAAGGATAATAAAAAACTTATTGACACGCTCTACAAGCTAAGAGACCTTGGAAATACATTAATAGTTGTCGAGCATGATGAGGAAACAATTCGTCATGCAGATTATGTTGTAGATTTAGGGCCTGGTGCAGGTCTTCATGGCGGGAAAATCATTGCAAAAGGAACTCCAACAGAAATTGAAAAGCACCCAACATCTTTAACAGGAAAATATCTGTCTGGAAAACTACAAATTCCACTTCCCAAAAGGAGAAGAACATCAGATAAATTTCTGCACATCTTTGGTTGTAGAGAACATAATCTAAAAAATATAAATGTTCAAATCCCAATTGGTGTCTTAAACCTTATTACAGGTGTTTCTGGAAGTGGAAAATCAACTCTTGTTTATGATATTTTGTATAGAGGCCTTATGAGGAAAATCCATGACTCTAAACAAAATCCTGGAGAGCATGATGCTATTGTTTTTGATGAGAAAATCGATAAGGTAATAGTTATTGATCAAAGTCCGATTGGAAAGACTCCTCGCAGTAATCCTGCTACATATACCAAGGTTTTAGATGAAATTAGAAAACTTTTTTCAAAAACACCAGAAGCTAAAAGACGTGGTTATAAACCTGGTAGATTTTCTTTCAATGTCATAGGTGGGCGATGCGAAGCATGTCAGGGTGACGGTCTAATAAAAATTGAAATGAACTTTTTACCAGATATATACATAGAGTGTGAAGAATGTAAAGGTAAAAGGTATAATAGTGAAACTCTTGATGTAAAATTTAAGGGTAATTCAATTGCAGATGTACTTAATATGAGTGTTGAAGAGGCTCTTGGTCTTTTCCAAAATATTCCATTTATAAAAAGAAAACTTGAAACTCTATCACAGGTCGGACTTGATTATATTAAGTTGGGACAGAGCTCAACAACTCTTTCAGGCGGAGAGGCTCAAAGAATAAAACTTACTAGAGAACTATCAAAAAAAAGCACTGGAAGAACAATCTATCTTTTGGATGAACCAACAACAGGTCTTCATTTTCATGATGTAAAAAAGTTAATCGATGTGTTAAACAGTCTTGTTGATAAAGGAAATACCGTAGTAGTAATTGAGCATAATCCAGATGTTATAAAATCTGCAGATAACATAATCGATCTTGGTCCTGAAGGTGGTGACCTTGGAGGTAAAATTATTGCTAGTGGAACACCTGAAGAGGTTTCACAAAATTCCAAAAGTTATACCGGCGATATCCTAAAACCATTTTTTATGGGTAAGGAGAAATGCTTGACACAGTAAATCTACCAAATGAACCGGGCTGTTATCTTTTCAAAGATAAAAATGAGAATGTAATTTATGTTGGAAAGGCAAAGAACCTTAAAAAAAGAATTAAGCAATACAGCAAGAAAAATGATTTTGACATTAAAACTCAATCAATGATAGGATGCATAGAATCAGTTGATTTTGTAGCAACGGATAATGAGGTTGAAGCACTCATTCTTGAAAATACCTTGATTAAGAAATATCAACCAAAATACAATATTAGACTGAAGGATGCAAAATCCCATTCATACATTCTTTTAACTGATGAAAAATTTCCGCGGGTTCTAATAGCTAGACAAAAAAACGAGAAGGGCCGATATTTTGGACCATTTGTTTCTGCAGCCGAACGTGATTATATCTTACAATTTATTAAAAAAACCTTTTTGATAAGGTCGTGTAAAAAACTTCCAAAAAAGGAATGTTTAAGATATCATATTAACCTTTGTGAAGCGCCATGTATAGGTCTTATTTCTCAGAAGGATTATAAAAACAAGATTGAAAATATTAAACTAATTTTAACAGGTCATACAAATAAACTCATAAAAAAATTAAAATCGGATATGAAATCTTTTTCAAATCAGAACTATTTTGAAAATGCTCTCAATATTCGAAATCAGATAATCGCTATCGAGCATCTAAATGAACGTCAAAACATGCAGCGTGAGAAAAAATATAATGAGGATATTATAAACTATGAAATAAAAGATAATCAAGTTTACCTTATGCTTTTTAACATCTATAAGGGAACTCTCAACAATAAAGCTGAATTTGTTTTTGATTTTCATTCTGATTTTCTCGAGGAGTTCATTGTTCAATATTATTCAGATAGTCCAGTTCCAAAAGAACTAATTGTGCCAATTAAACTGTCAGATTCAATTGGGACATTTCTTGAAAATTTGAAAGGTAGTAGAGTAAAAATAATAAAACCTGAGAAAGGAGTAAAAAGACAACTTTTAAACCTTGTTTTGAAAAACATCGAAATTACATTTTTTGCAGATATTGACAAGGTCGAAACCCTAAAAACTAAATTAACTCTTCAAGAAAATCCAAATGTGATCGAGTGTTTTGATATATCTCACCTGTCTGGTACATCTACCGCTGGCTCAATGGTCCAGTTTAGAAATGGTAAACCTGATAAGAGCAATTATAGAAGATTTAAAATTCGCAGCGTTGAAGGAATTGATGATACTGCAGCTATTGCTGAAGTGGTTAGACGAAGATATTTCAGGCTTAAATCAGAAGATTCTAAATTACCTGATTTGATAATAATAGATGGGGGTAGAGGTCAACTTAACTTTGCTCTTCAGGAGCTTGAGAAGCTTGATTTAAAAATACCAATAATTTCAATAGCAAAACAATTTGAGGAAATCTACGTTCCTGGTAGAATACTACCTTTGAAAATATCAAAAAAAGACAAAGCACTTCAATTCATACAAGAGATAAGAGATGAAGCACATCGTTTTGCTATAAAATATAACCGTCTTCTTCGTAAAAAGGAGTTGATCTCATGAACAGATTCAAACTTGTAAGTGATATGAAACCGAAGGGTTCCCAACCTGATGCAATAAAAAAACTTGTTGAAGGTCTTAATAGAGGTGAAAAGTTACAGACTCTTCTTGGTACAACAGGATCTGGAAAAACTTTTTCAATGGCGAAAATAATTGAGAAAATACAGAAACCAACCCTTGTTCTTGCACATAACAAGACTCTTGCAGCTCAACTTTTTTCTGAATTCAAAGAATTCTTTCCAGAAAACAGAGTCGAATATTTTGTTTCATATTATGATTATTACCAACCAGAGTCATATATTCCTTCAAAGGATCAATATATCGAAAAAGATGCAGATGTAAATCCAAAAATTGAACAGATGAGACTTGCAGCTACAGCATCTGTACTATCCCGTGAGGATACAATTGTTGTTGCTTCTGTATCCTGTATCTATACGGTAGGTGA
>CAZHIY010000176.1:0-5121 GCA_964533085.1 uncultured Thermoplasmatales archaeon
AGAAATCAAATAGTCCTTTATAAACCAACTCTAGATTGATGGGGTGCCCAATAACATAAAAATGCTAACAATTATACTACTTAAATAATTTGCAAAATTAACTCTATAAAATTTATATATTTATAAAGGAAAAATTCTTATAATGTAAAAATATTCAGGCAACTCCGTATATGGAGGAAAAAACTTATGATGATAATTGTGAGATTATTTCCAAAAACAGATCTGAATAAGGTTTGGCATTATGTTGAAAATGTTATAGCAAAAGAATCATCAAAAGTCGTTACACCATTATATGCTGCACAGTTAGAAGGGATGATGAGTGTTGGTGTGATATTTAATGTGAAAGAACCTGATAACATAGCACATTTTTTAACTGAAACACTCTCTGGTTTTGACGAATGTCATCACACTAGAACAATATCACTTATGAAACCAATATTTTTCCCAATCCCAAAAAAGAAACCAGAAAATGCTCAAAGATATATAATAAGGATTTACACTCATCCTAAGAATTACAAGGTAATCTATGATTACCTAATTAATTACAAATATCCATTTAACATGTTTCCAATTTATATCTCATACTCATTAGGCGATGAAGACCTTGTTATGAATGTTGCTGCAGATTCTAGTCAAACAGTTCATAACTTTCTTAGAGAAAAAATCCGTATAATGGATGGCGTTGACTCCTCGTCATTCTATCCTGTTGTTAGAGTTAAACGTTTTGCTCCTCTTGCAGATTTAATTAAGGTTCAACAAGAGCATCTCGCTGAGCAAGCAAAAAAAATACCAAAACGCGAATTAGATGAGGATTTTGACTTTGTTGAAGATTTCGGTAATTATGCATTATTAACCGGAGCATTTCCTAGAGATTTAGAATAGAAATTGGGTATGGGAAAATATGGTTGAAGAAGATATTTCAGTTTTACTTGATGAAAAACGAGTTTTTAAACCTAAACAAGATTTTGTAAATCAAACAAACGTCAAACAGTGGATGGATAAGCATGGAATCGATAGTCTTGAAGAATTACATAATAAAGCTAAAGATTTGGAATGGTTTTGGGGAGAAATTTCAAAAGAACTTGTAGAGTGGTATAAACCCTTTGAGAAGATTGTTGAATGGGACGTCCCATGGGTTAAATGGTTTGTTGGTGCAGAGTATAACATTGTTAATGATGCGTTAGATAAGCATGCAAAGAGTTGGCGTAAAAATAAGGTTGCATATATTTTTGAGGGCGAACCTGGAGATGTTAAAAAGTATACGTATAACGATCTCTATATAGAAGTAAATAAACTTGCTTGTTCTTTAAGAAAGATTGGAGTAAAAAAAGGTGATCGTGTTGGAATTTACCTTCCAATGATACCAGAATTACCAATTGCAATGCTTGCATGTGCAAAGATAGGTGCAATTCATTCTGTTGTTTTTTCAGGTTTTAGTGCTCTTGCGTTTAGAGATAGAATTAACGATTGTAAGGCAAAAGTTGTTATCACTTGTGATGGATTTTGGCGACGAGGAAGAAAGGTTTATCTTAAAGATCAGGCTGATGTCGCTCTTGAGGAAGCTCCAAGTGTAAAAAATGTTATTGTATGTAAACGAACTGGTGATGGCGTTCCTTGGACTGCTGGTCGTGATGTTTGGTGGCACGATCTTGTTTTTGATTCACCTAAGGAATGTGAAACTGAGAAACTTGATGCAAATGATCATTTATTTTTCTTATATACCTCTGGTACAACTGGTAAACCTAAAGGTATAATTCATGCTCATGGAGGTTATGCAGTTGGAACTGCTTATACGCTGAAATGGGTTTTTGACATGAAGGATGAGGATATTTGGTGGTGTGCTGCAGATATTGGTTGGATTACAGGGCATTCATATATTGTTTATGCACCATTAATCCTTGGTGCAACATCAGTCTTATATGAGGGTGCTCCTAACTTTCCACAACCAGATCGTTGGTGGGAGATTATTGAAAAATACAATGTGACTCAACTTTACACCTCACCTACTAGTATTAGGTTATTTATGAAGTATGGGGAGGAATGGGTAAAAAAACATGATTTGTCTACGCTCAGAATTCTTGGATCTGTTGGTGAACCAATAAATCCTGAAGCATGGATGTGGTATTACAAAAATATTGGAAATGAGAAATGTCAGATTATGGATACCTGGTGGCAAACAGAAACTGGCCATTTTATGCTTTCACCTTTACCAATTACACCTCTGAAACCAGGTTCTGCAACTAAAGCTTTACCCGGTATTTCAGCAGATGTGGTGAACGAGAAAGGTGAACATGTTCAAAATGCTGGGGGAAATCTGGTTTTGACTCAACCTTGGCCTGGAATGCTACGTGGTATTTATAAAAATCCTGGGCGGTACAAAGAAACATATTGGAGTAAATTTAAAGGATTATATCTTGCTGGAGATGTTACACGTATTGATAATGATGGATTCTTTTGGATACAGGGTAGAGCAGATGATGTGCTAAATGTATCTGGTCATAGGATTGGAAACTCTGAGGTGGAATCTGCACTTGTTAGCCATCCGCTTGTTGCTGAGGCAGCAGTAATTGGTAAACCTCATTCATTAAAGGGTGAATCAATTACCGCTTATGTAGTGCTTAAGAAAGATATTGAGCCAAACGATAAATTAAGAAAGGAACTTAGCGAGCATGTTGGAAAAGAGATGGGAAAGATCGCCCGTCCTGATGAGATTTGGTTTGTTAATGATGTTCCAAAGACTCGAAGTGGAAAAATTATGAGGCGAGTAATTAGATCAAAAGCTCTGGGTAAAGAAGTTGGGGACATTTCAACACTTGCAAATCCTGAAGCAGTCGAGGAAATTGGTAAAGCAAGATAAAAAATGATTTTTTTTTAAAAAATATTTTTTTCTTAATAACTATTAAATAATGCTTAACTGTTTTAGACGCGGAATTATAGGGAGGAAAAACCAAGCTTTTTATTAAATAGGAAGAGTGGAAAAAATGGATTTTGAAGACATTAAAAGCGGAATAATTGAACTTATAAAAAAAGCAGAAACTGAACTACCAAATGATGTAATAAATGCTTTAGAAAATGCTCTTGAAATAGAACAGGGTATTGCAAAAACTCAGATAGAAGCAATTCTTAAAAACATTGATCTAGCAAAAAAAACAAAGCGTCCTATGTGTCAAGATACTGGCATTCAGACTTTTTTTGTAAAAGTTGGAATTGATTTTCCAGAAATTAATAAATTAAAGAATTTAATTACTGATGCTGTTAAAAAAGCAACAATGGTAATTCCTCTTCGACCTAACACTGTAGATCCATTCACTGGTGAGAACCATAAAGACAATACTGGTGATCAAATTCCATATATTACATGGGATTTTATTGACGGAAGTGATGTTTATATCACAGCTTTTCCTAAAGGAGGTGGAAGTGAAAATATGAGTAAACTTGGGATGCTTAAACCTGGTTTTGGTATTGAAGGTGTAAAAAATTTTATTGTTGACGAGATGATTAAAGCAGCTGGTAATCCCTGCCCTCCAACAGTTGTTGGTGTAGGAATTGGAGGTGGAGCAGATCTTTCATTAAAACTTGGTAAAAAAGCCTTGTTAAGACCAGTTGGAGAACGTCATAAGGATAAAGTAATTGCAAAAATTGAAGAAGAATTGATTAAACGAATAAATGATAGTGGTATAGGTCCAATGGGTCTTGGTGGAAAAACAACTGTTTTAGATGTACATATTGAAAAAGCACATAGACATCCTGCAAGTCTACCTGTTGGAATCGCAGTACAATGTTGGGCAGATAGAAGAGCACATATGGTAATTCATTCTGATGGAAGCTGGGAGGTGAAATAAATGGAGTATCATCTAAATTTGCCAGCAAGTAAAGATGAAATTAAAAAATTAAAGATTGGTGATATTTTATTTGTCACTGGGAAAATCTTCACTGCTCGAGATGAAGCACATCATATGATGCTTGAGAAAGGAAAAAATGCTCTTGTGTTTAAACCATCTGAAATGGCATTGTTTCACTGCGGGCCTCTTATGAAAAAAGAAAAAGAAAAATGGCTGGTTGTATCAGCAGGTCCTACAACAAGTAGTCGTATGGAAATTTTTGAGGATAAATTCATAGAAAACTTTGGAGTAAATGTAATTATTGGTAAAGGAGGGATGGGCGAAAGAACTGAAAAGGCACTTCAGAAATTTGTTGGTGTATATACAGCATACACTGGTGGTGCAGGTGCACTTGCTGCAGATAAAGTAGAAGAAGTTTTAGGTGTTTACTGGCTTGAGGAACTCGGTATGCCAGAGGCTGTTTGGATTTTTAAGGTAAAGGAGTTTGGACCGCTTGTTGTAGCAATAGATTCACATGGGAAATCAATATATAGAGAACTGAAAAAATAGATATTAAAAAGGTGATGAGATTGGATATTGATCTATCAATTGATCCAAAAGAAATATCTATTATTATAAAGAATTTTATCAAAACATATGTAGAAAATTCTGGTGTAAAAGGTGTTGTTATTGGCCTGTCTGGTGGTATTGACTCAGCTGTAACAGCTATTTTATGCATGCAGTCTCTTGGAAAAAAAAATGTTTTTTGTCTCTATCTTCCGGATGATTCAACACCAGAGAAAGACCGAAAAGACATTGATATAATTATAAAGAATTTTGATTTGTTTTGCGAAAAAAAAGATATATCAGAAGTTGTAAAGACTATTGCTAAAAACGCTATTATAAAACCTGATAAGTTCGCACTTGCAAATATTAAAGCAAGGACAAGAATGATACTTCTTTTTGAATATGCTAATATGAAAAGTAGTCTTGTTTGCGGGACTTCAAATAAATCTGAGATATTGGTTGGATATTTCACAAAATACGGCGATGGAGGTGTCGATATCATGCCTTTAGGTGATATCTATAAAACTCAGGTTTGGGAAATTGCTAAATTTCTAAAAATACCAAAAGATGTTATTTCTAAGGCACCGACTGGGGGGCTCTGGCATGGTCAAACCGATGAAGGTGAACTAAAACTTGGTTATAATCAATTAGATAAGATACTCGCTGGTTTAGAAAGAAAAATTGATATTGATGAAATCTCACGGATTGCTGATGTAAAAAAGTCTGAAGTGAT
>CAZHIY010000177.1:0-5095 GCA_964533085.1 uncultured Thermoplasmatales archaeon
TGCTATGTCCGACCAGCGGTCTACCATTTCTTTGATTTCCCTCTCTTCTCTCCTTAAAAAACTATTACAGAGAACAAGTTAGCTTGTACGCAGGAGTAACATGCTTTTTTCTACAATTCTCACTCGCCCGCACATCCTATTCAAGCAAGTCGGTTTTGGACGTGGCATTAAAAAAACCCGGAAGATATACGGGCACCCTAACTCTACGCTTCTCCAGCTAATGGTGGATTCATCAATACTTTTATTTGTAAGAAGAAGATTATGATGCGACAAAACGGTTTCAGCTGTTTTTTGTTGGGGGCTTTGTATCTTTTGTAATAAGCTCCCCCCCCGCGGCTTATTTTTTCACTACATAAAAGCAATTGCTTGGGAAAGTAATAATACTGTCAACAGAAGTATAGTAGAAACCTCAAAATATCTTTGGTATCTTACAAAAAAGGTATATCTGACCACAACCCGATATATCTTTGGTATTTTAAAAAAAATTAAAATGGGAGCGATTGCTCGCTCTCTTTCATCTTTTCACCATCAAAAACTTACTGAACTCGACAAAATACGAGGCATTTTAACAAGTATGGGATGTCAGATTACGGCCTACACCCAGCACAATTAATGTTTTAATTTTGGTATAACTGAGTTTCTTTGATATCTTTTTATGTTCTTGATATATTGATAAAGTAAAGATGTAAATTAATGCATTATGTGAGAAGATGTAAAATTAGAATTGCCCGTTATCTTTTTTTCCTTTTAGAGGAAAGATAATCCTTAACCTATTTCTCTTTTTTTTTCTATTAAATGGAAAAGTAATTAAATGTTACAAAAGATACAATTTCATATCCTTTTTTATATGATGAGGAAAAGGGGTGTATAAAAATATGAGGAGAGAAAATATTTTAAATAAGAAGGCTGGTGTTACTGCAATTGTTCTATGTATTATGTTTATCGCGATATCTTTTAGTGGCTGCGTACAACAAGAAGGCGGAAAGCTCGAAATAAAAAATCCAAATATATTTGTGAGGTATACCATCGGTGATGCAAAGACACTTGATCCAGCAGATGCATATGATACAGGATCCTCTGAGCCAATCTTTCAAATCTATGAAACACTCGTTACATACAAGGGAAACGACACTAAAACGTTTTACCCTAGTCTGGCTACAGAATGGACAGTATCAAATGACTCATTAACATGGACATTTAAATTACGCGAAAATGTAAAATTTTCCAATGGGAATAATTTCACCGCAGAAGATGTGAAATATTCTTTTGATCGAGTATTAACGATGGCAGCACCGGAATCTGGTGTAAACTGGATTCTCGCGCAATGCATGGATACGAATAGTACCACAGTTATTAATGACTATACTGTTCAAATAAAACTTACAGATTCGTATGGTGGATTTTTGGCTCTAATGCCTTATACAGTAGCTGCGATTGTTGATAAAGACTATGTTGAAAATCATGGTGGTGTTGTCGCAGGAGAAGAAAACGAATGGATGAAATTAAACCCGATGGGTACAGGTCCTTATATGCTTGACCATTGGACACGGGCAACGGAACTTGTCTTAATTAAAAACCCGAATTATTGGGGTGGATGGGAAGGAAAACATGTCGATAAAGTCGTTATCAAATATGCTGACGAAGCGATGACACGAATTTTAGCCTTGAAAAATGGGGATGCTGATATGGCATATATCCCCTATACAAACCTCGATGATGTCATAAATGAGAAAGGAGTTGTTGTACACCCCTTTGATAGCTATGATGTCGTATTGTGTGTTATAAACACAAAGGTGAGTAATAATCAGTATTTAGCAGATGGTCAAGTACGAAAAGCATTAAGTTATGCGTTCGACTACGATACAGCAATTGAAACTGCCTATAATGGATATGCAAGCAGACTTGCTGGAGCTATACCAAAAGGAATGCCGTACTACGAAACACAAAACAATGGTCAACCTCTTTATAATTTTGACCTAACAATGGCCGAGCAAATACTTGACAATGCAGGATATACCAAATCTTATGATTTGGATGGAACTCTCTATCGCTTTAATGGGGAAACCATCCGAATTTTCTATAATGCAGGAAACGCAGAACGAGAAATGATGGCGATCATGTTCAGATCAGCACTTGATGATATTGGTATTCTTTCATCGGTGATTGCAGAAGGATGGCCACAGCTTTTGCATCGAATGTTTACGACAGATGATTATGATCTGATGTTTATCGGATGGGGGCCAGATTATAATGATCCAGATGACTATATATTCCCATTTATAGCGTCTGCTGATGTTGGCGGGGATACGTATAATACAGGATACAAGAATGAAACCGTTGACGAAAATTTATTAAAGGCAAAATACTCGGCGGTTGCTGCAGTGCGAGCAGCTGCATATAAAAACGCATACGACATCTACATGCAAGAACCACCCTTCATATTCCTACAACAGAGACAATACATTCGACCATGGAGAGATTGGGTACAAGGCTATTCATACAATCCAGTACGTGAATGGTATTTCTACGACTACTATAAAGCGTACGAATAAAACCACCTTTTTCTTTTTTTTTATTTTTTTTTTTAAATTATGAAGATATGGGAATTCATATTACGAAGATTATTTCTCCTAATTCCAGTCATTATTGGAGTGACCATTATCACATTTACCATTTCCCATGTTATTCCAGCTGATCCAGCACGGGCTTTTGCAGGAGGACCAAAAGCACAACCTGATGTCATCGAACGAATCACAAAAGAACTTCATCTTGATGAACCAATTTGGATTCAATATTTTTACTATTTAAATGATATCGTTCATTTGAACCTTGGGAAATCATATTTAGAAAGTCGACCAGTAGTTGAAGCCCTTGCTCAATATTTCCCAGCTACGATAGAACTGACAATTTTTGCAATGTTAATGGCAATTCCTCTAGGAATCGTTGGAGGAATTATTTCAGCGATACGACGAAATAAATTATCAGATCATATAACTCGAATCATCGCGATTGTTGGATATTCTTTGCCGATTTTTTGGTTAGCACTCATGATGCAATATATTTTTGCATATCAAATACCGATTTTACCGTTGGAAGGACGTTTAGCAATCGGAATGAACGCACCATCGTCCATTACAGGTTTATATGTGCTTGATAGTATTTTTACGGGGAATCTCAATACCTTAGGAACTGCTTTATACCACCTCATCATGCCAGCGTTCACATTAGGATTTGCAACACTTGCGTTAATTCTTCGAATGACACGGTCCAGTATGCTGGAAGTCATGGGAATGGATTATATTCGTACCGGAAGAGCTAAAGGACTATCAGAGCGAACTATTATCTATAAACATGCTTTGAGAAATGCCTTGATACCAACAGTTACAGTTACCGGTTTGGCATTTGGTGGCCTTCTCGGTGGTGCTGTACTGACGGAAACGATTTTTAATTGGCCTGGGATGGGACGGTTTGCTGCAAACGCGGTGTTGGGTTTTGATTTCAATGCAGTTATGGGATTTACAATACTCGTCGCAATTATTTATGTTGTAGCAAATCTCATTGTTGATGTCCTTTATGCGGTGATTGATCCACGTGTTAAACTTGGAGGTGGATAAGATAGGACCGCATGTTAAAATCGTGGATGATTTCTTAAAAAAACATGAATCAAAAATTAAAGATCTGAGATTCATGGCTCATCTCTTCCGAAAAAGTCTCTTATCTATGATTGGATTGATTTTGATTCTTATATTGATACTTGTCGTATTATTTGCACCCTTTATAGCAGATCAACACCCATCCTATGTAAGAGTTAGTACTGAACAGGGCACTACAGTCACCGAAGAACGATGGGATATTGATTTTAGTCAAAAATTACTACCTCCAAGTTCAGAGCATTTATTTGGGACCGATGACTATGGTCGTGATATCTTTAGTATGGTTATTTATGGATCTCAAACATCGTTACGTATCTGTATTATCGTTGTTACTATATCAACTTTAATCGGGATTTTTCTTGGTGGTATTGCAGGATATTTTGGTGGAATCATTGATGAAGTATTGATGAGAATCACCGATGTCTTCCTCGCAATACCATACCTTATTTTAGCAATGGCGGTAGCAGCTGCATTGGGACGAAGTATCGATCATATCATGGAAGCAATGATTATCGTATGGTGGCCTACATATGCTCGTTTAATGCGCGGTCAAGTACTTGCTGTCCGTGAACAACAATTTGTTGAAGCAGCACGAAGCGTTGGTGCAAGTAACTCACGTATCCTCTTCCGTCATATCTTTCCAAATTCATTCGCGCCTTTACTGGTAGAAATCACCTTAGATCTTGGAACTGTGCTTCTCGTAGCTGCGGGACTCAGTTTTATTGGACTTGGAGCCTCCCCAGGAACCGCCGAATGGGGACTAATGATATCCTCAGGTCGAATCCATATGTTCCATGCCTGGTGGTATGTCACCTTCCCGGGCCTTGCAATACTGTTTGTTGTCCTTGGTTTCAACCTACTTGGCGATGGCCTAAGAGATGTAACAGACCCAAAATTAAGAAGGTGATATCATAGAAAATGAACCGCTACTAAAAATAAAAGACCTTAAAACTTACTTCTACACCTATGAAGGAGTAGTCAAAGCACTCGAAGAAACCAGTTTCAACATCTGCAAAGGAGAAACATTTGGATTAATAGGCGAAACTGGATGCGGAAAAAGCGTTACCGCACTCTCAGTGATGAGACTTATCCCTCAACCTCCAGGAAAAATCATGAAAGGCAGCATTTTTTTCAAAGGAGAAGATCTTCTTAAAAAAACAGAAAAAGAAATGCAAAAAATACGAGGTAACGAAATTTCCATGATTTTTCAGGAACCAATGACTGCATTAAATCCAGTGTATACCGTGGGAGATCAAATAGCTGAGGTTATTTTGTTACATGAATCTTTTCCTGAGCTAAATCAAGAAATCCCATGGTATAATTTATGGAGAAAAAGGGAGGTAAAAAAGAGTATACAAAAGAAAGCATTTGAAAAAGCAATAAACGCACTTGATCTTGTTAAAATATCTGAACCAAAAAAAGTTGCAAAACAGTATCCTCAT
>CAZHIY010000178.1:0-5093 GCA_964533085.1 uncultured Thermoplasmatales archaeon
CGCGCTACCCGATTCTGATTACTGATATCTTGAAATGATTCTTTTGCTTTTGTATAACTTAGTGTTAGAGATATACCTACTAACAGAAAAAATAATATTCCTATCAGATAAACATAAATTAAAAAATATCCTGTATATAAACTCATATTAAGGATATTTAAATAGTTTAAATCATAAAGAATATGAAAAACTATCATCATAACTATAGCAATACCTCGTAAGACGTCGATTTCCCAAAAACGTATGATTGATTGATTTGGCACAACACCACAAGTCAAATGATAACTAAGCCTAAATATTATATTTTTTATTTTTAAAAGCAAAATTTGAAAAAAAGGAAAAGATTTTATTAAAAAAATTATGCAAGATTTAGACTGGGATCTCCAAATGCATTCCAAATTGTAAATGCATGAGCTTGTAATACATTGCTAACAGGATTGTCATCTAAAAACTTTAATTGGGAACCTGTAAAAGCTTCTCCAAATGTATCTACTCCTTCTTGGCCAATCATGTAAAAGGTATTTGTTGCTAGTTCAGAATTTAAGGAGTTTGGAGTACCACTATAACTTGTTGTAAGCCCAGTTCCACCAATACTAGCAATAGCGCCACCCCAAGGAATCAAAAGCATTTTCCAATTCAAGCATGAACCCCCAGGAAGACCTCCTGTCCAATACCAATGATTTTCATTTAAATCTGGAGAACGCAGGGTATTGAGAAGTGTAATGTTAAATTGTGCACAATGGCAGCCACCAACGACAACAACTGGTAATTTGTTGAAATTAAAGAACCTCCAAAATTTATATGAACGTATTCCGCCCATCCATGTAGATACTCCTTCAACTGGATGACAATTCCATGAAAGTGGAGAACCATGCCCCGGCATGTATATAAAACGTGCTCCATTATTAAATGCTTTAACAATATCTTTTGTAACTGGTATTGGACCACCTGTGTCGTTATTCGAAGCATAAACCTTAACTTCATCATCTATTAGAGAATCCATATATCCAAAAGCTAAATCCGCTAGATATTCTGCATCGGGTTGATCTAGATGTAGCCCATGATTTAAACCAGCGATACCAACCATTCTTGTATACCACTCTTCACCAGCAGGAGTTGATGATTCATATTTTATAATCTTTGTAACTATTATGTTCAATTCGAGAAGATTTCTACAAGGCAATCGGCTTAAAATAATATCTGGTCGTAGATCTAAGACATCAGAACCCCATACAGCAAGAATCCCATCTCCATTACTATCCCAATCTTCAAATTCTCCTTCTTCTTTGTAAATATCTGCATAATACAGATCACTTATTGCTCCGCTATCTTGTAAACCTCCCTTCATAATATTTGTGTATCGTACTGGAAGATGCCATGCTTTTGATCCTTGATTAGGATCATCTCTATCCTTTGCATATATGTATCTTTTAAGACCACCTACAAGAAGTACATAGGTAACATTGTTGTTTTCCTTTGCATATTGAATGAATTTTTTAATCTGTTCTGGTTTGTCAATTCCCGTATATTCATTATATATCTCATTTGTTGTTTTAAGAAAAGTTCTAATATTATTTTCGTTTTTATGGTCAATTAGTTTTTGAAGTCCTCCAGAAAATATTTTTGGGGCAATTATCACAAGATCGTATTCTTCTTCAAATTTCAATGGTTTAGTTGGTGGATCAAAAATAATTTTTACCTCCGCACTATTTATATAATATATTTTATTATTTTGAGGAGAATATTGTACTGGAAAATGATAAAGTGTAACATGAGTCTTTAGTTCTCCATCAATGTTTAATCCACAAGTAACCTTAAAATCATAAAAATTATCTGGATATCTATTGGAACTTGAATAAACATAAGCATCTTCAATTAATTCACAAGATGTTTGTTCATTACAACTTGGCGTAACTGCAGGGGGTGTTGGTTTGATTTTTTTAGTTATATCAATTTCATATTCAGATGATGGGGTGTAAAATACTTCAATATTTTTAGCTCTAAATGGCAGTTCAAAAGTATAAGTAACCAGAGGCATTTCTGGTTTTCCTGGGTCTCTTAATATTTGAGTAGTATCGTCTAACTCTAAAGTAATGTACTGTTCTGTACTTTTTATCTTTGGTGATGAAAATGTAAAACTTTTATTTATTTCGATTGTATTGTTTTTATCTATTTCATTTAATGCAGTTGCTTGAATACCACTGAGAACTAATATAGTTACAATAATTATATAAAATATTTTTTTCATAATTCACCTCATTCCATATTGAACAAATATATATAAATTATAATAGATTAATATTTCGCCCTTTATAAGTAATTTTTTTTATTTATAACTCAAAACAAATAATTTAATAATTGAATCAATAAAACTCCTTTTAATTTATAGAATTTTCTCATACTCGTAAATTTAAGTTATTTGTTTTATTTTCAGATAAATTTAATGAAAAACCATTAATTTATAAAAAAAATAAGAAAGAAATAATTTATAAATAAGAAACATTATATATACAATGGGGTAATTTTGTGGAAAAACGATATAATTTCTTTTATAAAAAATGGCAAACAATTATTATAGGTATGTTTTTAATTATTACATCACTATCAACAATAACATTAGCTTATACAGTTGGTTTTGAAGATAATCTACAGCTTTCTTATAACTTTGAAAGTCCAAATATACAATCAGTTGAAGTTGCTGGGATATCATATGATAGAATAACTCTACCAACCTGTTTACCTGCTGGAAATGTTGGAGAACCATTGGTACCTTCAAAAGGAGTTTATATTTTACTTCCGCCTCAATCAAAAGAACTTGATATAAAAGTAATAGCTAGCGAAAAAGAATTGATTGGTACTGGATTTTATATTGAACCAATGGGAAAACCAATTCCAATAACAAGTGTGAAAAATAATTTTATTCCAACTCCTGATGAAAAAATCTATAATTCTAATGAATTGTATCCTGGAAAATTGTATACAAAAATTGGCATTTATAATTTTAGAGGGTATCAAATTCTAGTTCTTTTATTACATCCAATTCAATATACTCCTTTATCAGGAGAACTTTTTTATTATAAAAATCTAAATGTTGAAATTGAATTGATTAATGACGAAGAATCAAATTATTTATTCAGAGGTTTTGAAAGAGATAGACTCGAGGTTATAAATAAAGTTGACAATTCTGATATAGCAATAAAATATGAAGCAGAATCCAAAAGCTCAATGGATGATTATGAACTATTAATACTAACTAGTGATTCATTTAAAGACAGTTTTAATCCATTAAAAGAAATTCATGATGAGAGTGGTACACCGACAATTATAAAAACATTATCTGATGTTGGAAGTACTGATTTAGAAGATATTCGAAATTATATACGAGATGCTTATACTAATTGGGGTATCGATTACGTTCTTATTGGTGGAGATAATGATATTGTCCCTGCTCCGATTTTATGGGTATATGGTTTAGATGAAGAAACATGGCCTTATGAGGATTATATGCCCTCAGATTTATACTATTCTTGCTTGGATGGCCCTTATAATTATGATGGCGACGATAAATGGGGAGAACCAACTGATGGAGAAGACGGTGGGGATGTTGATCTCTTTGCAGATGTATATGTTGGAAGGGCTTGTGTTGGTGATTTATCTGAGGTTGATAATTTTGTAACAAAAACAATTACCTATCTCAGCAGAGATCCTGAGGATGAATATCTATCTAAGGCTTGTTTTGTAGGTGAATATCTTGGAGACCATGGTATAGCTACATGGGGTGGAAATTACTTGGATCAACTAATTAATGGCTCGTCTGATGATGGTTATACAACCGTTGGAATAAATTCTAGTACCTATAATATTGATACATTGTATGATAGAGATTACCCTGAGAACTATTGGCCTCCATCTGAAATAATTGACAGAATAGAAAATGGATTTCATTTCATAAATCATCTTGGTCATGCTTCATATGATTATAATATGAGATTGGATAATTACGATGTTGATTTAGTCACAAATAATGATCTTTGCTTTATCTATTCTCAAGGTTGCAATTCTGGAGGATTTGATGAGGAAGATTGTATTGCTGAACACTTCACTGTAAAAACAACATATGGAGCATTTGCAGGAATATGGAATGCTAGATATGGATTTTTCTGGTCAGATAGCACAGATGGTGATTCCCAACGCTTCCAACGAGAATTTTGGGATGCAGTATTTGGTGAAGAACTGCCTGAATTAGGGAGAGCTAACCATGATTCAAAAGAAGATAATATTCCAATTATCGGTAGGTCTATGATTCGTTGGTGCTATTATCAAACAAATCTATTTGGCGATCCATCAATAAATATATTAGACCCTAGTAGCAATACTGCACCAGATCAGCCAGATAAACCAAATGGACCTTCTAATGGAATACCATTTCTAAAATATACCTTTGAAGCATCTACGACAGATCCAGATGAAGATCAATTATTTTATAAATGGGATTGGGGGAATGGAGAAATAACTGACTGGACTGGACCTTACAATTCTGGAGATCTTGTGGAAGAAAAACACAAATGGGCTGAAAAAGGCACATACGAAATAAAGGTTAAGGCAAAAGACTTACTTGGTGCTGAAACTGGATGGTCTGATCCTTTGACAGTTAAAATCTCATTTTCTAGAAATCACAACAGACAATACACTAACTTTGAATTATTGAACATCCTTCATATCTTTTTCCATCAATTTTTCTAATTCTTTGTCAACATTCTGCTTTCTTGCAATGTTCTGCATGTCTGTAATAATCTTTTCCCATAATACTTGTTGAGCTAGAGCATAATCCCACATATCAAGTCTTTTAGTACCATCACCTTTTTTGAATTCTTCCATAAAATCTTTTTTATCTTTGTCGTTCATTATTGAATACCTCTATTCTTCAACAGTTTTCATAGGGCCCATTTTCATTTGAGCTACCATTGCCATCTCTTCAATTAATTCATCCCATATTGATATTTGTTCTAATGCAAAATACCACATATCAAGTTTATTTGAAATATCAGCTTTTTTGAAGTCTTCAAGGAATTTTTGTTTATCTTCATCTTTCA
>CAZHIY010000179.1:0-5086 GCA_964533085.1 uncultured Thermoplasmatales archaeon
TAAATTTGATAATGTAAAAGAAGTACCGAAAAGTATGCTACTAGCAATGGGAATTATTGCTTGTATAATTATTTTCATTGGATTATTCCCAGATTTAGTTGTAAATAATATTGTTCAACCTGCTGTAAATGCACTTACTAGCAATTCGAATTATATAAATAATGTTATAGGAGGAATTTAACCATGATTGAGATTACTGATTTCTTAAAAACATTAGGAACCAATAGCGGTTTTTGGAATCCTTTAATATGGGGAATTGTAATAGTAATTGCTCTTCTTATAGCTTATATTATACGTGGTCGAGGTAAAAAAGAATACAAAAAACAAACTGAGCAAACAAAGGTCTTTTTATCAGGAAATCCAGAACTAGAAAAGGAAGATATGCATGTTAAGGCAAGTAATGTTTATTGGGGTTTCATGGAATCTTTTAAATGGCTCTATAACGGTTTAGAAAAAATGCACACAGGAAATGTTAGTGATTACATACTATGGTTTGTCATAATATTAGGAGTTTTTTTCATAATATTGGGGGTGATTTAAGTGCTTGATCTCCAAGAAATAATTAGAACAGTGATGATAATTATACTAAGTACTGTTGTGCTTGCTTTATTTGGAATTTTCTTTGGTTTGTTATATAAAGGTATAGACCGTAAGATATCGGCACATATGCAAGGTAGAATAGGGCCTCCAATACGCCAACCATTTAGAGATGTCGGAAAATTATTTACAAAGGAAAACATAATACCAGAAAATGCAGTTCCTTGGGTTTTCAATCTTGCACCACTAATTGGTCTTGTAGGTACAATATCAATTCTTCTTTATCTTCCAATAGGTGGTTTTCGACCATTAGCATCTGTTGAAGGAGAAATCATTTTTGGAGATCTTATCTTAATTCTTTACCTACTTATGATCCCATCACTAGCTCTTGTTATTGGCGGTTTTGCATCTGGTTCACCATATGCAACAGTTGGTGCACAGAGAGAGATGGCAACTATGATTGCCTATGAATTTCCTCTTGCAATAATTATTATTACAGTTGCATGGAAGCTAGGAAGTATTGCTGCAGGAGGATTAGGAGTGGAAAATGCATTTACCCTAACAGCAATTACCGCAAATCCAGTTTGGAATGCTGTTGGACCTCTGGGATTTATAGGACTTATCCTCTTGCTTCTCGTCCTAATAATTGTGACACCTGCCGAACTATCAAAGATACCATTTGATGCACCAGAAGCTGAAACCGAAATAGGTGGCGGTTTACTTGTAGAATATTCAGGTAGAAACTTGGCAATGTTTTATCTAACAGATGCTGTAAAAACTGTGGTTATGGCATCAATTATCGTTGCACTGTTTTTCCCATATAATTTATCCCCCTTATTAGGTTTAGAAAGTATTCCTGCATACGTCTTAGACTTCATATTTTTCCTGATTAAAATATTGATAATAATAGTATTTTCAGTATCACTCATTAGAGTTTCAGTTGCACGCTTAAAAATTGATCAAATAGTTTACACATATTGGGTTCCTTTAACACTTATAGCTCTTGTTGGATTAATATGCATTATGTGGGATGGAACAATGATGGAGAGCTATGGATGGCCTAAAATAGTAGAAATATTTGGTCTTATCTAAAGTAACCAGCAACATAACAAACTTAAAGGATCTTATCATTCAAGGAGACTAGACTAAATCATGGAGAAATTCAACACTTTAGATAAAATTATTGCATCATTATTTTTTATAATTCCATTAATTCTTGTAATAATTGGAATTTTCTTATTTAATTATCCTTTATCAGAAGAAATTGAGTTTTTTTTATCAATACCTCTCTTCAGTAGTCTTGTTATTCTATTGATAGGATTCATAACAAAAAAGAAAGGATTGAGCAATGGAATTAAAATAATTGGATGGAGTCTCTTTGCATTTTTCTGGTCAACCCAACCTAATACTCTTTATTTTGGTGAAGATGGTGATATTGTAAATGCATTTATTACAATTGTTGGAGTTTTTATCCTTTTTTATCTTGCTTATAATGAATGGCTATCAATCAAAACAAAGAAAGAATTAAATTGTTTAAATTGGGCTGCAGGGGTTGCAGCAATAGCTGGAATTATATATTTTGGTTTTGAATTAACACCCTTGGCAATGTGGCTTAGAGAAATTGTCGCTGCTCAAAGCGGTGGTTTGCTAAATATTTTCACCGGTGAAGTGATAATAGATGGTGTTGATATAAGTTATAAACTTGCACATATACAGCTAATATTTGCATGTACTGCAGTTCAATCCATGGTTCTTTTTATTGGTATGATACTACCGCTGATAAAAGTAAGTATCAGGAAGAAAATTTATGGCCTTATAGTAACTGTTGTGCCAATATATTTTTTGAATTTGATAAGAAATGCTCTTGTTATTTATCTTACCGGTGAATATGGCCCTGAATTTTTTAGCACAGCACATAATGTTATTGGTAAAGGAGGAAGTTTGATTGCATTAATTATTTTGTTATTAATTGTTATTAAAATCTTACCCGAAGTTTTTGATGAGATAATATGTGTTACAGATCTTTACAAAAGAAAAGGACCATTTGAAAGATTTTTTAAAAAAATTTGGAGAAAAAAGTAGCATGAATATTGCTAAAGGTTCAAAGTTCTGGATTCTTAGTTCTTTTATTGGATTTATCCTCTTTTTTATTCTATTTATTTTTTTTAGGGAGGAGGTTTTTGGTGCTATTTTTCTTTTAATGTCAACGGTTACTTTTTTAAACACTATTATTTTGATAATCTTTTTTAGAGATCCTGACAGAGATATTGGAAATGGAATTATTGCTTGTGCAGATGGAAGAATTAGAGAAATCAGCAATATAAAAGATAATGATGTTGGAGATTGCACAAGGATTTCTACATTTATGAATTTGTATAATGTTCATGTTAATCGAATGCCTATCGATGGAACCATAAAAAATATTGTTCATACTACTGGATTACATCTTCCTGCTTTTAAAAAAGAATCAGAGAAAAATGAACGTGTAATAATTACAGTCGAGACAAAAATTGGCATTATAAAGATAATACAGATAGCAGGAACACTAGCTCGTCGTATCGTCCCTTACATTCAAATAGGAAACAAGCTAAAAAAGGGTAAAAAGATTGGAATAATTAGATTTGGATCTAGAGTAGATTTATATTTACCGATTATAAGTATAAAAGAATTATTAGTTAAAAGAGGAGAAATAGTAAAAGCAGGGGAGAGTACAATTGCAGAAATCAATGATTAAATTAATTTCAGTTGCTGATGTAATTTCACTTACCAATGCAATTTTTGGTTTTCTTACTATTCTTTTTCTTATATCAGATTTAATTCCAAATGAGGAAATGAAATTAAGAGTATCTTTTTCTTTTATTCTTCTTGCATTAC
Source organism: uncultured Thermoplasmatales archaeon (assembly GCA_964533085.1). GTDB lineage: Archaea > Thermoplasmatota > E2 > DHVEG-1 > DHVEG-1 > SG8-52-3. Next base: position 3,412 of record CAZHIY010000179.1, read on the forward strand.
TTGCAGATGGCTTAGACGGTATTGTAGCTAGAAAAACAAGAATTAGTGATATTGGAGAATATATAGAATCTATTGCAGATATGACCTCTTTAATCATTGCTCCAGCGATTTTTATTTACTTTGTCTACCATGATTTTGTATCATCCTCTATTTATAATCATATATTTCTAATGATAGGTCTAGTTTTGTTTTTAGTACTTGGAGCTTTAAGACTTGCATCTTTTCATATAATGAAAAATAAGAAATTTTTTCTTGGTCTTCCAGCTTCAGTAAGTACAATAATTTTACTAATATTAGCTTATTTTGAGGTTAAATTCATTTTTATTTTACCAGCAATTATTTTGATTTCGTTAGCAATGGTTTCAAATATTCGTTTTCCTAAGCCTGTATTTAAAATTAATGCGATAGCTGCTATTCTTATTATTTTAACAATAATTATAGGAAAAGCCTTCTATGGTTTTGCCCCTATTCTTCTTATCACAGCGATTGTAATATATTCAATTGCTGGACCAGTTCATAGAAAAATTTTTGTAAAAAAACCATAAAAACATTTCTAAACACAAAACGTATTACATATAGCCATCTATGGACGATATACCAAAGATTGGTATCACTGGTATGCCTAATGTGGGTAAAACCGATACGCTTTTAAAAATAATAAAATCCCTTGAAGAACATGGTTACACAGTCGAGGGAATGATAACAGAGCCTATTGTTGAGAAGAAAAAACGTGTAGGTTTTTACGTTACAGATTGGCAAACCAAAGAACAAGAAGTTTTTGCTCACATTGATTTTGAGATGAAAGAAAAAGTCGGAAAGTATGGTGTAGATATTGGAGCTTTAGATAGAGTCGGTGTACCCGCTATTGAAAAGGCTATTCTTGATGAAAAGGTCAATATAATTGTAATTGATGAGATTGGTAAAATGGAGATGCTTTCTGAAAAGTTTTGCATGATGGTAATTGATGCTCTTGATTCTGATAAACCAATAATGGTTACACTTCATAAGAAATCACGAACCCCTCTTCTTCAGGACGTTCGCCGTCGCGATGATATTAGAATTTTAGAAGTTACACCTGTTAACCGTAATTTACTTCCATATAAAATCGAAAAGATAATGGAAGAAAAATTACCCCCCTTATTTTAAATATGAAAAAAACTCCAACTATTCAAAATATTATTGAAGGTAAAACTAATATTTTGGTCTATAAGAGTAAACAATCAAAAAAAGGCCCTGGCTCAAAGGATGATCTTCCTTTTTATAATCCCTCCATGGAACTAAATAGAGATCTATCAATAGTTGTTTGTCAATGGTTAATAAATAATTGCAAAAAACATTTAAATGTTTTAGACGGTCTTGCTGCATCTGGTATTCGTGGTCTCAGATTTGCAAATGAGGTTGTTGGGGATTTTGACACAACTGTTAATGATTGGAACCCTAAAGCTTATGAGTTGGTTAAAAAGAACATAAAAAATTTGAAACTGAAAAATATTGTAGCATTTAATAGAAATCTTAATACCTTACTTTCAGAAAATAAATTCGATTACATTGATATTGATCCATTTGGTTCACCTGTTTATTTTATCGATTCAGCGATGCGAAGTATTTGTGATGATGGAATAATTGCATGTACGGCAACTGATACTGCTACACTTTGTGGTACCTATCCTAAGGT
>CAZHIY010000180.1:0-5060 GCA_964533085.1 uncultured Thermoplasmatales archaeon
CATAAACGGTTTTGAAAGTGATACTAATCAAAAACAAATAAAAGTGAGTTTATCAAGAAATCAGATGATAAGAAATCAATACATATCCACTCTTTTTGAAAAACTAATTCAAAAATATACATTTATTGGACAATTACCTGGGAATTAATAGAACTAATAAATCACTACTGCTTTAACTCCTTTCACATTTCTAATTTTTGGGATAAGTATACCTGGTAATTGTTTTTCTACTACAATATAGAGTCTTGGTTCTTCAGATAATTCGAAATCATCAACAATAGCCTGTCTTATACTTAAATCGGCATCTGCTACAATATTTGCTACACCTGCTAATATTCCAGGAATACTTGGATCTTGTGGAATTATTTCTATTACGCCCCATTTCATCTCGGGAGCTACATCCTTAAGATGACAAGTAGGAGTTAGTTTTGAAAACACTTTGTTTAACCCCTTATTTTTTCGTATCATATCAATTGTTGCTGGGATTGCTCTCCTATCCACTTCCAGAGCACGAGCGATTTTAGAATCGGAGAGACTTATATTGCCACAATAGATGCTATTATTTTCAATTCTTAATCCATATTCAAGAAGTTTTTGTGCAATTCTTCTTCGTTTTGGATATTTATTGAAATATTTTCCAATTTGTTTCCACATATAGTATTAGGAAGCTGTTTGATTCTATATAAATGTTGTACATTTTTCACTAAAAATAGATATATAATGTTTAATATTGTACAACAATGTACACTTATGCTCAATATTTAAATAGTATGAGTCTCATAAATATATATGATAAATATGCTAAAAACCAAAATAGTTCTAGATGAAAACGATATGCCAAAAAAATGGTATAATATTCAGGCTGATCTTAAAACGCCTTTAGATCCCCCATTAAATCCTCAAACCAAACAACCAATAGGACCAGATGATTTAAGACAAATATTTCCAATGGAGCTGATAAAACAAGAAGTCAGTACTGATAGATATATAAAAATTCCAGAAAAAGTAAGAGAAATCTATCGAATATGGAGACCAACACCATTATACCGAGCAATAACACTTGAAAAAGCCTTGAAAACACCAGCTAAAATATATTACAAATGGGAAGGAGTAAGCCCACCTGGAAGTCATAAGCCAAACTCAGCAGTAGCACAGGCTTATTTCAATATGAAAGAAGGAGTAGAAAAATTGGTTACTGAAACAGGAGCTGGCCAATGGGGTTCTGCACTTTCTTTTGCAACTCGTTTATTTAATATTAAATGTAGAGTTTACATGGTAAAATGTAGTTACGAACAAAAACCTTATAGAAGAATTCTCATGGAAAATTGGGGTGCTGAAGTTCTCTCTAGTCCAACAAAGTTTACCAAAAGTGGAAGAGAAATCCTTAAGAAAAATCCAAACACATCAGGTAGTTTAGGTATTTCAATCAGCGAAGCTGTTGAAGATGCAGCAACTCATGATAATACAAATTACTCTCTTGGATCCGTATTAAATCATGTTGTTTTACATCAAACAATTATTGGATTAGAACTTAAAAAACAGTTTGAAATTCTTGATGAATATCCAGATATTATTTGTGGATGTGTAGGTGGCGGGAGTAATTTTGCTGGAACAAGTTTTCCATTTTTAAGAGATAAAATTCTAGGAAAAAAACCTAATCTGAAAATAATTTCTGTTGAACCACTTGCTTGTCCAACACTTACAAAGGGAGAATATCGTTATGACTTTGGAGATAGTGTAGGTCTTACACCGCTTCTTAAAATGTACACATTGGGTCATTCGTTTGTTCCACCTGCAATTCATGCAGGTGGTTTAAGATACCATGGTGATTCACCACTTTTATCTAAATTAACTAAAGAAGGATACATGGAGGCTATTGCATACTATCAAAATGAGGTTTTTGAAGCAGCAACCTTATTTGCAAGAACGGAAGGATTTATTGTAGCACCAGAAACAGCTCATGCAGTAAAGGCAGCAATAGATTTAGCAAGAATGTGCAAATACAACAATGAAAAGAAAGTAATTGTTTTTGGAAATAGTGGACATGGACATTTTGACCTTTCAGCCTATGAAGCATATTATTCAAAAAAGATGCAGGATTTTTCTTATCCAAAAATATTGATAAAAAATAATCATAAAGCTTTACCTGTAATAAGAGAAACTACTCACCATTAGATAATTTATAATAATTACAAATTGTGATAATAAGTAAAAAATTACTTGCCTCTGTTTAAATTTGCACGGATACTAGGACGTATCTTTTCTGCACCCTTACCTTTATTTCTTAGACCTCTACCCTTCTGACCTGCACTTGTCTTTCCTCGTTGAACTCTTCTTTTGTTTGATATGTTAGTTATCCAATTAATATTCTTATCTCTCATTATAGAAGGATGAACTGGATCAACAAGAATTACTTCAAAATATTGATGCTTTCCATCTTCTCCTACCCAATATGAATTTAAAACTTCCATATTTGGAAAATGTTTAGCACTACGCTCTTCAGCAATTCTTTGAATGCTCTTTCCCATGGTAATTTTAGAAATACCCTTTGCTGCTGGTCTTCTACCGCCCTTGATAGTTGGTTTTCTAAGACCACCTCGTCTGACTCTAGCACGTACAACTATATACCCAGGTTTAGCTTTATAACCAAGAGATCGAGCTCTGTCTACTCTAATTGGTTTATCAACTCTAAGATAATTTTCATCTTTTCTCCATTGAATAAGCCTTTGTTTGTAAGGAGATTTGTAGCTAAGATCAGGTTTTTTCCATTGATCCCCAACGTAATCATACATGCTTTTTGCCATAATTTCTTCACCGATAGTTAGAAATTGGTAGGACCATAGGATGGGGATTATTTATTTAAAACTTTTGTCAGTTTGTTTTTATATTTTTATATCGCTAAACTTTATAAGAGAGATACTATTTTCACGCTCTGGGAACTTATATGGACTACTTCTTTAATCCAAAAATAGAGAAATTACCTCGAACTATGATAAAGGATATACAATTTAAAAAATTAAAAGAAACAGTAAAACGTACATATGAAAATGTTCCATTCTATAAGAAGAAATTCAAAGAATTAAAAATAAAACCAGAGAATATCAAAACACTAAGTAATATTCAAAAATTACCTTTTACAACAAAGGATGATCTACGACATAATGCTCCGTTTGGTTTTATGGCCACATCCTTGGATAACTGTATCGAATTGCATGCTTCATCTGGTACTACTGGTACACCTGTTACAGTTTGTTATACTCCAAACGATCTCGAGGTTTGGTCTGAAGTTATGGCAAGATGCCTTTCAATGTCTGGTCTTACAAAAAAAGATGTTTTTCAAAATCCAATCCCCTATGGCACTTTTACTGGCGCATTTGGCTTTCATTATGGAGCTCAGAAGATTGGTGCACTTGTAATTCCATCAGGTATAGGTCAATCAGAAAGACAAATTAAACTTATGCAGTATTATGGTACCACTTTCATCTCTGGTGTTGCATCTTATGCTATGAGACTTTCTCAAGTTGCATTAGAAATGGGAATTGATTTAAAGAATCTAAAGGTCAAAAATGGTCTTTTTGGTGCTGAAACATTTTCATCAGGTCTTAAAAAAAAGCTGATGGAAATTTGGGATTTAGACGTTCATGATGTATATGGTTTAACAGAAATGTGTGGACCTGGGGTATCAACAGATTGTGATCAACATAATGGCCTTCATTTATGGGAGGATCATTTTCTTGTTGAATGTTTGGATCCTCAGACATTAGAACCAGTGGATATCGAAGAAGAAGGTGAACTCGTTATTACAACATTGACAAAAGAAGGAATGCCCTTAATCAGATATAGAACAAGAGACATAGCGAGATTATATGATGAAAGAGTATGTGAATGTGGAAGGACTCATATAAAACACACTCCTGTAAAAGGTCGAAGCGATGATATGATAATTATACGAGGGACAAACATTTACCCAGGTCAGATCGAATCTGTTTTAATGAAAAACAAAGGTCTTGGTGGAAATTGGAGAATGATTCTCAAAACCGTAGATAAAATTGATATGCTTACTGTAGAAGTAGAAAGTAAAACACCATTAAGCCAGGTTGAATCAATGGATTTAGAAGAAGAACTTAAAAACGAAATCAAATCGGTGATAGTATTTACTCCAAAGGTTATAATTGTACCTCCAAATAGTATCCCTCAGGAGGGCTTAAAAGCAAAACGTGTTGTCGATCAAAGGAAAAAGGTTTGATTATGAAGAAAGAATTATTAAAAAGAAAAGGACCACTTGCTGAAAATGAAGTTAAAGATTTGTTAAAATTATATAAAATTCGAACTACAAGGTATAAACTGGTAAATAAACCCGAAGATTTGGAAAAATTAGAATTAAAATATCCTGTAGCTCTTAAGGTTTGTTCAAATAAAATATTGCATAAGACAGATGTCGGTGGTGTAAAATTAGGGATAAATAATTTAGAGGAGTTAAGAAATTATTTTAAGCATTTTAGAAAAAAATTTCCAAAAGAAAATTTTCTTGTTGATCAAATGGAAGAAAAAGGTGTAGAAATTATAATTGGTCTTGTTCAGGATCCGACATTTGGGCTATCGATTATGTTTGGAATTGGTGGTATTTTTACTGAACTATATCAAGATGTGACATTTCGTGTAATTCCTATTGATAGATATGATGCTGAACAAATGATTGAAGAGATAAAAGGAAAAAAACTCTTAGAGGGTTTCAGAAACATCAAAGCAGATAAGAAATCAGTTATTGATTTAATTATGAAAGTTTCAAAAATTGGAAAAGAATTGATAGGTTTTATCGACCAGATGGATTTAAATCCTATTTTTGTATATGCAGATTCCTACTGTGTCGTTGATGCTAAACTTATATTAAAATAATTTGGTGATTGTTTTATGGTAGAAAAAACACAAAATTATGCTGTTAAAGATATAAAATTTGCTAAAGAAGGAAATAATCTTATTCATTGGGCAGAGGATCATATGCCTGTCTTGATGAGGATTCGAAAAGAATTTGATAAGAAGAAACCTCTAAAAAATATTAC
>CAZHIY010000181.1:0-5026 GCA_964533085.1 uncultured Thermoplasmatales archaeon
CCTGCATATGATGGAGCAACGCTTTCATTTTATATAGAAAATGATATCATGAATGGCTGGACCATAAGTCATTATAGTGAACAGGCAGGAAGAGAAAAATCTACATTTAATTGGCCAGCACTTACTGAAACAGCATTAATAGATGATTGGCGAACCGGTAAGTATTCTGTAATGAATTGGCAAGGTCACGGTTGGACGAATAGAGTTGCTAGAAAGGTTTGGTCAACTGATGATGGCGATGGTGTTCCTGAGTATGATGAGATATCTTGGCCAGATTTCATCAATATCAATTCAAATCTTGATGATGATTATCCCTCTGTTGTCACTGCAGAATCCTGTTATGTTGGTTGTCCTGAACCTGCTTCTGGAGGAAATCTCGGTATCGATTTATTGACAGATCCATCAGTGGGTGCCTCAATTGGTGTTATTGCATCATCACGCTCACCCTATGGTTCTTTAGATTGGCCAAACAACCCAGGTGGTTCCGATTCAATTATTTATGAATTCAATCGTTTCATGATAAATGATTCAAAGAATGTTGGTGAGGCCTTATATGACTCGAAATATTTCTGTAATTTCAATTATGGCTGGGAGCATTATGCAGAATATCTTGATATGTACGCATTCAATCTTTTTGGAGAACCTTCCCTTTCAATTGAGGGAGTAAGTTTAGAAAATAATCCCCCTGATATTCCATCAATTGATGGTCCAAATACAGGTGTTCCTGGTACTGAATATATGTATTGTATAATTGCATCAGACCCGGATAATGACACTCTATTTGTCAAATGGGATTGGGGTGATGGAGCGAGTAGTGATTGGTTGGGACCACTTGTCTCAGGAACCGAGGTATGTGATTCTCACATTTGGGATTCTGAAGGTTCATATTTTGTTAGAGTAACTGTTGAGGATGAACATGGACTGGTTGTATCAGCAAACATGGAAGTTGTTATACCAAGGTCAAGAACATTTAACACTTTTTTTCAATTGTTTTTGGAAAGATTTCAAAATGCATTTCCAGTTCTACGATTTTTATTAAAATTAAAATGAGAAGAATTATGCCATAAAATTCTACAATAAGGAATAACCTTAATTATCATAAGAAATAGAGTAGACTAGGAAAATTAATATATAATGTAATGATTTGTAACAATATAATTAAAACTTGTATGATTTAAATTAAACTATTGGTTAAATGAAAAAAAAGAAAGGATTAGATCGATACTATTACTAATAATGACTTGGACTTATATTGAAATTCACTAGATATTATATCTATACCTAGTAGGTATTATAAATATATGTTTTTACACTTAATCCAACTTCATAATAGTTTGATAATTCCAAGCAGTCTTTCTAGTATTTGGAAACGTTCAAACATCAAGAAAAAAATATTGTGATGAATTAGTTTGGTCCTAGGAATATTTACCTCAAACTCGGTCCAATCACTTTCTGAATTATAGGCATCTCTTGCCTTCGACTTGATTAGATAGGTACTTTCCTCATCCCAGATATGAGAGAATGTAACTTCCATCTCTGAAGCATAAGGACCTGCCCAATCCACAAATGTACCATCGCCCCAGTCAATGTAATAAAACACATCATTTCCTTCAGCGTCATATGTAGTAAGGACATAATCATATTCCCCTCCAGTTTTTCCACTATTTGGACCAGATACTGTTGGTGCATTTGGGGCTGTATTGCTGTAATGATTTAGAAAATCAACTGAGGGATCACCAAACAAATTCAAAGCATAATAGCTCCATCTCATACATTCATCATTGATTCGATATAAATTATCCTCTTTGGAATCGTGATTTGCTGCACCAATAATTGTTTTTCCTTCCCCAAAAACAGCATCCCAAAACTCCCGATGATAATGTTGTGAAGAACAATCTGTGCCACCGGGATTATACCATCCATATCTAGCATTCATAATTACTGCAAATGCAGCATTATCTGTTTTTACAGTAAAATATTCTGCAACACAATCTCCGTTATCAAATCCGCCAGCCATACAACCCTGAGAATATACAAAACAGAGTTTATCATTTGTAAGAGAGCTGATTTGTGAGGTACTTAGCTTCATATCAGAATAATAATTAGCATGCCCTAGATGATTTATGAAGTGAATGCCATTGTTTATAATGTTGATGATATCTGTTGCATACCACATTCCATCTCTTTCATACAATGTATCGATATTATATTTACTAGAAGGTATTCCTATGGTAGTATAGCCATTGGCACTAGAACTATCAACGAGTTCATCCATATAATTGCCACCCCAGGTCAATGGAGCGGTATTTAGCAATTCTCCTGCCATCAATACATCTTCCAAATAAGGATCATCAGAAAATAAATATTGTATAGTTTTATCAACAAAATTATCGACCTCTGCGATACTACCAACAGATGCTCTTCCAACATAAACGTCAGCAACGAGATCCACGTCACCACCTCCAGGACCATCATTAGGTTCACCATATAGTCCATTACCATTGTTATCATAAGTTCCATCCAAACAAGCATAATAGGTATCAGAAGGCATATGTTCTTCTGTTTCTGACCACGGCCACCACCATACCGTTCTAACAAAGAGGTCTTTTGCGGCGATTATATCATCATCAGCACCAATTAGTACAAAATCTATCTGTAAATTGTTGTAGGCCTCAGTAATATAATCTCGAATAACGTCCGGGTTGCTACTTCCAATATCAGTAATTGTTCTAATAATTGTACTAAGACCATTTTCATTATGAAAATCTACTAAATCTTCAAAACCACTTTTTAAAGAATCTGTAGTGATAATGAGAAGATCGTTTGAATCAAGAGGAGGGTTTACTGGATGATTATAGGTCTCAGCAATTTCAGGATTATCGACCTTGTCAATAATTTTAATTTTATCTTTTTCCAGATTACGGAACATATGATTTATGTTCCCATCTTTAATAAGATTAACAGAAATCTTTATCTCTTTATAAAAATAAAGGTCACCATCGGCTGGAACATACTGAACAGGATATAGCTTCAATACAAGCATCTTATATCCTCTAAAACTATATATTCCGATCTCTTCAAACAGATTTCCAGGAAACATTTCATTTGAGCAGTATATCTCTTCATCCGGAACCGGCAGTGTTATTGAGCTGGATTTTGATATTGGAATCATTTTCCCAACAGGTTCAACAATGAAACCTGAACCCAGAAACTTACCTTCACTTTCAACGGTAATATCATTAACCATTGTACCCTGAGGTAAAAGTAAATACGCTCCACTTGAAGGTAAGCGAGGTTCACCACAATTACCAGATGCTGAAAGCTCTTGTATAGTTATTCGTGTATAAGCATTATTTCCTATCATTATTTGTTCAATGATGGGTTGTTCAAATGAGTAAGAAATAGAGAGTTGTTCATAGTCATTTACGTTCTTTGCAACTGTAAAAATTGGAAAAGATGTCAGAACTAGAATTAGAGCTATAAAAATCACATTATAGTTTATATTATTTTTCATCTATATCTTCCTTTTTATATAATTGTAATCCGTGATATAATTTATAATATTTATTATAATCAGAAAAAGTGAAATTAACTGTTGTTGCTAATTGCGCCAATCTTTATTTCTCAAAATAAGAATGAGTAAAAAAGACTTCAAATCAACAATAGGTATAAATTAATCAGAGTTTGAAAATTAATAGATAATGTGATGATTTGTAACAAAAATACAATGAAACTGCTAGGATTTACTATTAACCCCGAGCAACTAATTTTATTAACAACTTTTGCTTTGCAAACAAATGGAGATGGGAATGGAAAAGAGATATTTGCAAATAATCACTCTTTTTTTTATTACATTATTAATTTTATCTGGTTGCACAACAAATCAAACAAAAAATAATGATGACAAAAAAGACAATGAAACAGTATCTGATGATTGTGGAAACGACGTTGGAAATGGTTTTGAGATAATATCAGGACCAAACATAGATGCATTCGAGGGAGATGTAGATAATCCATTCAGAAGTTTAACTGTTCACCCAACAAATCCTGACATAATTCTTGTTGGTACAGAAGGTAATGGTTTTCTTAAATCAACAGATGGAGGAAATTCCTGGGTTCGTCTGAGACTGGGTGTTAGACATGGTGAACTAGGCTATCCCGAAATTTATGATATTGCTTGGTCTGAGAGCAATCCAGAAATTATCTATGCAGCAACAACAGGCGGTCCTGGACCTGTAACCGGAACGCAAGGCTCTGATGCAGGTATCTATAAAAGCATTGATGGTGGATATTCATGGGCTCGAAAGAATTGTAACATAACATGTTCCGCAATTCTTAGTGTTTATATTGATCCTGAGTCCGAAGACCATGTATTTGTTGGTGTTGAGGATGGTAAATCCACTGGTACTGGACTTGACTTTTCTGATACCTATTTTACTGGGGGAATGTATGAAACTACCGATGGTGGTGACAGTTGGGAATTATTTGAGCTTGGACCTTTAGCAAACAAGAACACCTATGTTTTGTTCAGGTATGCAAAAAATGCTAGCAGTCTTATTACTTATGGACTGGATAGCAGATATGATAAGTTCAGCAGTGATGATATTGGATTTCTAAAAAGTGTTGATGGGGGAAATAGTTGGGAAGAATTTGCACCTGATTTAAAAAGTATTGGAGTATCTTTTTTTGACATCTCAAGAGATGGAAGAAAGATTTATGTAGTAATTGAAGGAGTATTTTACATTTCAACCGATGGTGGAGAAAGTTGGACTAGTAAGGATATGCATACAGGGGCATTATATTTTGTATCAGTATCTCCTGTTGATAAAGATAGAGTCTTATTTGGAAAAGATGAGGATCTGTATTTATCTAAAGATGGTTTAGAAACTTTTGAAAAAGTTGTAGAAATAGAACGAATTGGTAGTATTCATTTTGCAGATATTGTGTTTGCACCAAGTAGTCCAAATATTGTTTATGCAATTACAACAGGAAATTATCCTTCCACTCCAGGCTATAATCTTTATAG
>CAZHIY010000182.1:0-4991 GCA_964533085.1 uncultured Thermoplasmatales archaeon
CTGGGGCATATCCTAAGCTAAACAAATACCAATCGATTATTGAAGAAGAACCAAGTGTATCATTAATAGTTAAACACCTTGCATGAATATCGATTTTTGCATTTATTTTTTCATTTCCATAACCAACTACTCTTAATGGATACCATGCATCATCGATTTGTTCTTGATATGGACGATTTGGATTTGGTGTTGGATCATAAAGATTTAAATCTGCCATTTCTTCAGAAGTATAATTTGCAGCTTCCCATTCTCCTTCTGTACCAAATTCTCGACCTTTTTCAAGTTCTCCAACACCATAAGTTTTATTTATTATATCACTTAGATATGCTGATATTTTATAGATTAAGTCTGTATCAATATCTGGAATAGATGTTATTGAATCTGCTTTAATTATGTTATTATTTGGTATAATAATTAGCATACTACTTATAATCAACACCAGCGTTACAAAAATAATTGATATTTTATTCATCTTTTACCTCCAAATCAACAATACAGATTTTCATTAATAAATATTAACAGAAGGTTATTGAAAGTATTAATTTAGGTAAAAATTTATATATAATAATTCCACTTATATTACAACATTAATTTAATTTGGGAGGAATATTATCTGATTAGTAAAAAATATACAATTTGTATTATTTTTTTATCACTCCTTTTAACTAGTCCTTTAGTTATTGGATTAGATATTGAAACCACTAAAGAAGGAACAAGTTCAACAACAAATGAATTAATGGATTCTCCATGGCCAATTTACTGTCATGATAATCATCACACTAGTAGAAGTCAATATATCACTTCTCATATTGAGGGTTTTGAGAAATGGAGATATGGAACTGGTGGTGGCGTAGATGGTGGTATCACTATAGATAATGAAGGAATTATCTATTTTGGAGATAAAGCCGAAAAGATAAATGCTTTATACCCTAATGGTACGTTGAAATGGAGAAAGAGTACAGATATGTGGATTACTTCAACTCCAGCTCTTGCAGAGGATGGTACTCTATTTGTTGGTTCTTGGGACCATTACCTTTATGCATTTAACTCAACTGATGGAGAGAGAAAATGGAAGTTTAATACAAAAGGTACTATCGCAGGTTCTCCTGCAATTTCAGATGATGGAACTATCTATTTTGGAACTATGTGGGAAAGTGCTACTGGTCATAGAATATGGGCTATTAATCCAGATGGGACAGAGAAATGGCAATACAAAACAGGTAGTGATATTACATCATCTCCAGCAATTGGTAACGATGGAACAATATACATAGGCTCTATGGACAAATATCTTTATGCTATGAATCCTAACGGTACCCTTAAATGGAGATATAAGACAGGAAATGTAGTTAAAGGGCCACCTTCTATAGCTGATGATGGTACAATCTACATTGGTTCATTTGATGGTTATCTTTATGCTCTTTATCAAAATGGTACCTTAAAATGGAAATGCAAAGTTGGATTAGGAACTGAAACAAATCCTTCAATTGCAGAGAATGGAATTATCTATGTTGGTGGAGAAAAATTATATTCAATATATCCGAATGGAACTAAGAAATGGAGTTTTAATCTAGGTGAGAATAAACACATTGAAGAATCAAGTCCTGCAATCTCTGCTGATGGAACAATCTATATAGGTACACATATCGGAGAAGTTTCTGGTGGAGAAATTATTGCTGTTAACCCTGATGGAACTGAGAAATGGAGAAAGAAAGTAATTAACAAAGGATGGATTGAATCATCACCCTCTATAGGAGAAGATGGTACTGTTTATATCGGTTCCAGCCCTGAAGCAGGTGGATACATTCATGCTTTTGGTCCACAGGAATCAAATAGTCCACCAGACACACCAACTATATCTGGGAAGAAGAATGGCAAACCTAGAGAGGAGTATTGGTATAAACTTCAAGCAGTGGACCCTGATAACAATCCTATTAGATTCTATATTGATTGGGGAGATGGTACATCTACAGGGTGGACAAGGGAACACGCTTCTTATGAAGAATATTATTATCCCCATACTTGGACAAAGAGTTCTAACTACACGATTAGAGTTAAAGCTAAGGATAATTCAGATTTGGAAGGTCCTTGGGGATATTTGGAGATTACTATTCCAAGAACCAGAGCATCAACAATTTCATTTCATTGGCTATGGGAACGTTTCCCAATGCTGGAAAGACTGCTAACATTGATGAGATAAAAAAATGTTATAATTTATAACAATTTTAGATGTATTTTAGTTAAAATAATCTATTTTAATTTTTAAGAAAATCTATTTTCCACATATTTTTTAAATGATTTTTAACGAGTGGAATATCTATTTATCTTTTTTTATTACTCTTTTACTTTTAAATGAATCTAACCCAGTATCGATTAAATGTGCTTCATAATTATTATTTGAATCATAGATCCCACCGGTTTCTGACCCATATCCAACATACTTACCACTTTTGTCATATATCCCACTCAATTGATTTATTTTACCTTTGTAATTTTCTCTATCATCATACACACTACGATCTTTAGTTATTCTACCACAATATATGCCATTTATGGTTACAGAACCAGATCTTGAAATACTTGCTCCAGAACCTACATTCAATAGTTTTATCACAGCAATTTTATCTCTTTTATCAATCATTCTCCCACATTAATATTTATCAAATAAAGTATTATTTAAGACTATCGTTAGTAATACTATATTATTTAAGAAAGATTATTTTAAAAAATTTCTTAATATTTTTTTAAACAAAATTTTATTAACAAATAAAATATTCCAATATTAGATTTTGAGGGAGGAAAAAAATGGTAGATATAAATGAATTTTATCCGGCAGGTTCAGCAATGTGGAAATCAGAGGATTTTTTAAAAACTATTAGTGTATCTAATGAGAATATAATTAAAAATATTAAGAAAGGAGATGAAAAGGAAGTAAAAAAAGAAGCGCAAAAATCTGCTGATGAAACAATGGAGGGATTAGCAGAAAAACAGGCAGAAGCAATCACTTTAGAAAAAATCTATCTAAATATTATTGATAAAAAAATAAATGAAGATTATGCTGGAGACTTATTAAAAAGTTTAGAATATAAAATTAATCCAAATCCTTTAAAATGGTTACAAAATAAATTAAAAAAAATTAGAGAATGGATAGTAGATGCGATTAAATGGTTAAGAAATTTAGCAAACATATTAACCTTAAGAGTAAAAGAGATAACTATAGAAATTGGTTTAACTCCTAAAGTTACAATTAGCCTTACACCATTTGAGCCAAATACTGTAAAATAAAAAAGGAAATTGCATTTAAAATATCTAAATTTGTTACTATTTACAATGGGTCCTGAAGCGTTTCCCATTACTGGAAAGACTACTAACTCTTCTAAGATAAGATTTATTTACTAACATGTATTACAATATGATTAAGGGAGTCTAGTTTGGAACAAAAGAATGAATTCTTAGGATAATTAACCTTTTTTATCCTTCCTACCTTTCCTACGCTGGACTCCTTTTTGATTTATCCATTTTTAGTTATTGTAATTTTTATCAATTTTCTTACGTTTTATATAAAACATAAGTAAAAAATATACAGGGTGGAATAGTCTTTTCCCTCCTAATATCATGATAGTGTAATTTCCTTATGTTTTTACTTCAATGTAAGGTTTTTTCGGAATTTTGCAATTTTTTTTTTAAAATTAAATTTTTGATGTCTATTAGAGAGAGTTAAAAGTGGTTAATACAAAATTTTCATACAAGGAATCATATCTGATATGTATAGGTTAAATCTTCAAGATTCCTTTGTTACATCTTTTTTTAATTCTAGTGTTTAATATAAACAATTTCTAGATGGTTAAACATAAGTCATCACAATATAGACTTGCCAAATTCACCTCATACTTCTGTATCCTATCGGTATACCCAATTTGAGGATAAACTGGACAATTTATATTAGCTTACAAAGATAAGAGGTATACCATTGAAGTATACCATTAAATTTCAAATTTATTTTTATGAATCTTAATATAAATAAGAAAGAGTCTAGTTGAGGGAGGAAGAAAAGTATGAAAAAAAGAAGGATTCACATTTTTACTTCCAAACTAGACTCCTTAACCTTATAGTAATAATTGATAGTTGATAAATCTTATCTGACAAGAGATAGCAATCTTTCCAAGATTGGAAAAATATCCAAAAACCTATATGTCGTATGGTTCATCTGCTGGATGCCAGTCAAATTGAACTAGTGGAATGAAAATAAAAGCTCCTATGATAGGATATGGTAGTATACGTGAATTATTCCAATAGTTACCATTCCATCTGTTTGTAAAACCTCGGAAAAAAGGCCATCCCCACAGAAACTGAGCATGATTATAATTATTAATAAAATTATTATTATTTATCCTGCATCCAACGCTATAATAATTTTGTATCCCTATATAGGAGTCCTCAATAGAGTTACCAGTTATGGTAGTGTAATCACTACTTGCAAGATCAATACCAAAATCACTGCATCTGCTTATCTTGTTACCAATGATAGTATTTTGATTTGAATCCCAGCATAGAATCCCTTTTTCTACATCTGAGATATTATTACCAGATATTAGGCAATTATTACAAGGATCACGAAGAGTAATACCATTCCTAATAACAGTATGACTAATGTTATTGTTTAAAATCTTATTATCAGAACCTCCAATCCATATACAGGAACTTGTGGAATGAGCAATATCATTATTTGAAATAGTGCAACCATCAGCTCCTTCAGAAATACCTAAAATAACATTTCCATGGATTCCTCCGCTATTTTCAATACGAAAACCATCAATAGTAACAGAATCAGATTTAATATCAATTAATGAATCCTGATCAGTTCCAGGACCATTAACAAAAGGTTTTCCAGTGTCATAACCATGTCCAAGCTCATGAGATATTCCTAACAAAGTTATCTCTTTCTTATCAATTATGATAGTATGCTCATCATAGGTTCCACTATAAACTTC
>CAZHIY010000183.1:0-2973 GCA_964533085.1 uncultured Thermoplasmatales archaeon
AACTCCTACCGCAAAAAGTAGTGCCCAGTAATCGGTTTCTGAGGCCAACGGACTTGGGCTGTATTTATTCTGATTGTCTGACATTATATTTTTTTGGTTCCTATTTATCACTTGCGATTGAACATTCTCTATACTTGCACCTGAACTATATACATTACTAACACAAAAAGCTGAAATAAAAAATAAAACAGTAATTGCTATAACGATATTTTTTCTAAATATACTATATTTCATGGTTTTTTACCTCCACCAAATTAATACATATTAACAGCTGTTAATTTATAAGGTTTATTGAAAATAAGATAAATATAAATTAATAAAAAAAAAAGATTAGGCTGGTTTCACAGTCCTAATAGTTGCTTAAGAATTGGAACTACATATGAAAACCGGTCCAGTAATCTTAAAAAAGAATTATTAGGTATTTTGTTACGTGGTATAGTCATTTTTAATGAATTTTCTGGGCCAAATAAACCATTGAAATCTTCTGCATAAACCTTGATTGTATATGTTCCTTGTCCAATCCAGGTATGTTTCACTATTAAATCTGTTCCAGATGAATGATAATTTGTAATATCCAAGGTTTCATCACCCCAATCAATATGATATCTAATATCATCATTATCTGGATCAATTGCATTTAATACATAGATATATTCAGTTTCTGGAAGTCCCATATTCGGGCCATCGATATCTGGTTTATTAGGGGGACGATTTTCTGGTAAAACTGGACTATTTGCAACAACTACATATCCACCAGATTTCCCATATACAAAATATTCGCCAGAAGAAGAATAAGCAATATCAAGTGCTTGCTCGTCATAATATAAATAAAGATCACCACTAGAAACACGCCAGAATTTTATTTTTTGTTGTAATGGAGATGTATCCTCACGGCCACTGGAAACCAAGAACTGTCCATTAGGTACAAAATCAACGTCATAAACCCATTCACCATGTCCCTCAAGAGTCCGAATTAATGAACCATCTGACACTTGCCATAATTTAATATTTGATTCTTCTGAAGCATCATACCCTCCAGTACCAGATGCAATAATTTGACTATCAGCTGAAAATGCAATACAACTTACATCATTGGTATGACCCGAAAGAGTTCGTATCAAATCACCAGTCTGTGCATCCCATAACTTTATTTTATTATCAGAGCCTGACGAAGCAACAATCTGGCCATCTGGAGAATATTTAACATCAGATACGTAGGAACCAGTGTAATTATCCCATATCCTTTCACCATTGGAAACACGATGGACATAGAGGTATCTGTTTGCACCTCCACCTCCTGAAGCAATAAACTCACCATCTGGTGAAAATGACACATAGCAACCACCAAAATCATTAATTACGGATTCGGAAGGAATGTCCCATAAGTTCATTTTTCCACCTGGCGGGTAATCAACAACAATATAACCTGCTGCAAGAAATTGGTTATCACTTGATATATCAACAGAGATTACCCCGTCATCATTGTCAGGATATGTATGTAGTAACGTTCCATCATCAGCTTTCCATAGTTTTGCAGAACTATCAGAGTAATCTGCTCCTGATGCAACAGTCTGGCCATCATGAGAAAAGGCTACTCCATAAACACTACGTGTATGACCTTCAACCTCCCATAAAATATCGGGACTATCAATTGTATGTAAGAAATTAACACCATTTTCTGGCTTTTTAATTGGTGGATTATACGGATTAAGAGTAATTGTAACATTAGAGTTATATTGCGATTGATAATATCGTTCCATTTCATAGTTTTTCTGAATTGGATAATTTATATTCGCATTTCCTATTCCAGAAGCTGAGATAGCTGAAAGTAGCAATATCATTAAAATTACTACAAATTTTTTTTTCATTATAATTAACCCCCAAATTTTAATCCCAACTCTATACATAAATCTTACTATGCCTTATTGAAACATATGTAACAATAATAAACTAGGAATTTTTATCTAAAGACCGTTGCGGATAATAGTGACTATCAACTATTGACAGTGTATCGTCCTGAAAAATAAAATGTGGGCCGTAATCTCGAATCCAAATAGCATTAGCAGGTTAGATTATGAACTCGACTTTATCCATATCTGCACCATTTGCTGTAAATTTGCTTATTACTGAATTCATCTAAGACTGACTTGTAACCAAAACATAAGCAATATCATCAAAATCACTGTCTTGAATTCTACCACAAGATCAGTTACTAATTCATGCCAATTATCAGTTATATAACAAAAAAGTACACCTCGCGATGAATCATATTCAGCTGGTGATTCTATAAATTCAGATGTTGGCGAATCTCTCAATTTTATTGAATATGGCTGGAGAGATTAATCTGGATAATAAGGAGTTCCACTTTCTCGTACTCAGATTAATGGGTCAGAAAATACTTCATTTATTTCTTCACCATTATTTGGTTTCTGAACTTTTCCATTTATGCTTGGTAAAACACTTGCCCCCAATAAAAAATAAAATAATTCCAATAACTAATAATTTTCTGAAATTATAGTGCATCATTTCTTAACTACCTCCCAAATATTATTTAGAATATATGAAATATGAACACTTAATTGTTACTAACAAAATATTATGGTATACTTTCTACTTAATCTTAAATCCACTTTAAATAAGATAAAAATAGGTAATTCTGAATTTAAAATTACTTTTTTACCATCGTCCATATTGATATGAAAGTGTGAAGGCTATTATATCCATCTCATCAGTTGCTCTTTTTCCAGAATATGTGTACGCATAAACCTTAAGTTTATGCCTACCAATAAGTGGTAAATATTTTCCTTGAATTTAGCCTCCCGGAATAAATTTAGATACTTCATAGCCAGACCTGGTGTCTTGCTGGTCGGCAGGCAGACATCGCTGACGCAGTTCGCCATCTGGGACTCGGCGTTGCGGAGCTTCTCCTTCAAACCCTTAATTTCAGTTTCCACCCGGACCACTTCATAATTT
>CAZHIY010000183.1:2983-4990 GCA_964533085.1 uncultured Thermoplasmatales archaeon
TTGAATTTTCCATTCATAAGGAGGTGTACTATCCCATGTAAGAAAGTTATCATCAATACAAAAGATAACAAATTTGACATCCTCTTTTGAAATGACCTCACAACTGGCCAAAGCTCTACCAAAGAGTAATGTTGTTCCACGAAAACCCCAAAAATTTAATCTTCCAAAATTCAGAGGAATAATTGAACGATTAAAAAAATAACCTCTTCCTTCATAGGGTGTTCTAATAATTACTTGTATATCTATTGGTTTATTAGCCATTTCTGCAAGAACTGCAATAAGTAATTTTGTTGCTTTGGCAAGATATGTAGAGTTAATATTTGTAAGATTGTCATTAGGTGAATGACCACCTATACAAGGGTCATGCTCTGCAATCCATACCCCGTCATAACCATAATCAACAAATGCTTGATTATCAGCCCCTCGATAATTAGGGATATCTTCAATAGTTAAATCAATTAGGTCTGAATATTTCTCACTAATATTACTGGAAAATTCTGCTATCCATGAAGATCTCTCTGTATGAGAAAATCGTATAATTTTCCCTCCATATTCACTTTCAGCCGCCCCTATTATATCCATATTTAAAACTGCATAAATATTATCTCCTCTGCGATAAGCATCACGTGCATATGAAAAGCTTCCATAGGTTCCGACTTCTTCACCAGAAAAAGCAATAAAGCAAATATTATGGCGTAAAGAATAATCACTTAGAACTTCGGCAATCGCAAGAAGTGCTGCAACTCCTGATCCATCATCGTTTGCACCTGGAGAATCTTTTACCGTATCATAATGAGCAGATATAATTATATTTGCATTACTTGACGGATCATATCCTTCTAGGGTACCAACGACATTTCTACTCATAAATCTACTGAATTTCCATTCATGAAATTCAACATCAAGACTTAAATTTTCAAATACACTATAGATATAGTCGCCGGCTCTTTTACAATTTTCACTTCCAGTGTATCTCGGACCAAAACTAACAAGCTTTTCTAGATAGCTATAAACTAAATTTTCGTCAATTTGGTTAATCATATTAACAATATCTTCATCAAAATCTCTACAGGAGTTTTCCGTTTCAAAATTCCAATTTTCAGTTGCAGCTAGAGATATTGAGTTTATTACTAGTAACAAACATATACTTATTAGAAATATTGACTTTATTTTCATTTTAAAATTCACCTTAATTTATTATACTAGTCGGGGTGATATATAAATGCTACTCGCTATTAAAAATTGAATAAAAAATAAAAAAAAGAAAGATTAGTATTGTATTACATAATCAAGTCCGTACTCGTCATAATTATCTGGAGCAAAATCCCGATAGTCAAATTGTAACATAAAATAAAGAAAGCTTATAGGAAATCCTGGTACAGCATTTGCTTTTGTATTGGTTAAAACATCACCTGGTTGTGGATCACCTATGGAAATTTTTGGTATTTTCCAAATTATAAAAGGGACTCCTTCATCAGGTATAAATATTCCATCACATTTTGGCATTCGATTCCATTGCCAATATGTTGCTCGTTTAGGTAAACCACATCTAAATATAGTGTCTTTAAACATAAAGGTATTTACTCCCGCAGCATACACCTCACCATTATATTGCCATCTAATTGAAAATACTGCGTTATAATTCTCTAATAAATTAAGTAATCTTATGGTAATGAACAAAAAACTTGGTTCTTCTTCCAATTCATAAAACCATGCTGAATGAATATCTAGTAGACTTAATGGAGTGTCACCTACTTCATCAACAATTTCAGGATTTGTTTCATCACCTGCAGTTACAACCATAGGTAAAATTATTGTTATCAACAGCGTACAAATAAATATTGAAACTATTTTCTTCATAGCTTATTTTCCTCCCTTTCTACTATTTGTAATGATTTAATCATTTATAAGTATTACAATAGTAGAAATTATATGTTATTTGTTTAAATTTTAAAAATAAAAAAAACGTACATGACCTTTCAGGACACCCACGAGAATGAAAAATAG
>CAZHIY010000184.1:0-4989 GCA_964533085.1 uncultured Thermoplasmatales archaeon
GTTGCATTGGGTTTTAAAAGACTTGCCCCATAAAGTTCATCGTTAATAAATGTAAAAGATCCGTATTCCATACCTAAAACAACATTGGCATTTTCAATAGAACTTGCTAAAGCAGAATCATTTTCAGCATTAGTTTCTAAATCAAATATAATATCAATTCCGATAACAGAACTTTTGTTGATTTGCTCAATAACCTTAGCATAGTTGCTTCTTGGCCAGGGCAGCAAGCCTAATTCTTCTAAGGAATCATCATCTATTGCAACAATTACTATATCCTTAAGCGTTCTACTAGGAGAGTAAAAAGCATCAGAGATTTTGGTTTCCCATGTGCCTAAAAAACCTGCAACCAGAAGTAGAGCAACTATCGCAGATACTATTAGTGAAACAAATAATGTCCTAGTAAACTTATTTTTAAATATTGCAGACATATAAAATCACAAGTTTCAAGAAAATTCAAATAAATCTCTTATCCAATCTGGAGTATCCGCTGGTAAGTCAAAGTAACCAAGAATGTAACCTTCTATAAGAGCATCCAATTCTTGATCGCTTATACCATACTCAGCCTTTAAATCAGAGATATAATCTTCAATTCTTGTGTAAAACTCGTCTTTTAAATCATCCACAAACTGCTCATCTATAAGTAGATTCTCTTTCACCCATTCGTCCTTTACAAAAGGTTTTACAACAAGTTTTTTATTTATTAAATCAACAAAAACAAATATCGATTCATTTCCACTCACGTCAATAGACTCTAAAATTTCACCATTACTTATGCTAGAGACATTTAATATACCATGGCTTACTCCATAATAGGATGACCCATTTTCCTGAACAATTACGACAAAAGCAGTTCCACGAACACTAGCAACAGTTGTTGGAGTCTGAACTTCATAATTATCAATACCACTTATTTTATAAACAGTGTTCCAAGTTCTACCAGAATCCTGTTGAATAGTGACACTTGTTTCATCTTTCCTGATAAGCTCTTCAATCGTTACCTGGGTATTGCTATCAAGTCTTACAATACTAGTTTCGAAAAGAATTATTGATGCAGATGAATTATCACCTGTCTTTACAGAATCAGATGAATAAAGATACATACCATTTTCAGCAGATGTCCATGCTTCTCCCTCAGATTTTACCTCAACAGTTCCAGATTCAATAATTAATTGAGCTTTGGCCTTATCAGCAACAACCTCAGGGGTAAATATGAACCAAACAAATACAATAATACAGATTATGATTATTACTGGTATTAACAAATGTAATTTTTTTCTTGAAGAATCAGGTTTTTCCCTCGCCTCACTTTTTCTTGATTTTATTGAATTCTTATCAACCTGTTTATTTCTAGTTTTATTTTTAGATTTTTTTTCCGCCTCTTTCCCCATTTTACCTTGAAATTATATTTTTATATAAAAAGGTTTGGAAAGAAATTAATTTATCATTTCATTAATTACCTATTTTTTTACTTATAAATTATCTTATCAAAGATATTAATAGATTAAATTCAAAAAATAATTTATTTATCCTTATAAATAGGAAATATTTTTAAAGGCCGAAAAGATGCTCAACTGATTAAAATGTACGCAATAGTCTATTTGAATTTTAGTGGTAGCAAAGCTGAGTTTAAAGAGGCGAAGGATACCTTAAAAAAGGTAGGAGATAAATTTGATGGTTTAGAGCTAGTAGATATTTTCATACCATCAAGCGAATGGAACTATGCAGCTCTAATAAAATTTGATAGATTTGAAACATTTGAAAAATATATCAAAAAAACAAGAGAAGAACCTATAACTTTCTTTGCCAAAAGAGGACTACATCCTCCACCAAAGAAACTTGAATTACTAGTAGATATTGACCATTTAGAGTAAAACTAATTTTCACACAATTAAAATGGGGGACAGACTCTTCAAGTCAGAATAAACTAGAAATATAGTTTTTTAGATAGTATATTCTATAAAAAAATAGGGAAAATTAAAAAAGGGGCATTTATTTAAGAAATAAGTAAACAATTGGTAATTGATGAGGGAGGCAATAGTATGGAAATCAAACGAGCTGATGTAGCTGACGTCCCAAAAATTATGGATCTATTTCTAAAAATCTATGGCCCAAATTATCCTTTTAAGTCATTTTATGATCCTATGTGGCTTACTAAAAGTATCTATTCTGATGATAACATATTTATAGTTGCTAAGGAAAAAAAGCAGATTGTAGGAACTGGTTCAGTATATTTAACAGCTGGTGGATTTTCGGACCTAATCGGTGAATTTGGACGTCTTGTAGTAGATCCTGAATATAGTGGAAAGGGTGCAGGATCAAAAATCATGAAAGGTTTGATGGACTCAGTTTCAGATATGATCCAATTTGGCTTTGCTGAATGTAGGGTTGTCCATCCAGGTGCACAGAAGATAAGTGAACGGTGCGGGTTTTACCCAACAGGATTTGAACCTAATAAATATCAACTAGCAACAGCTCGAGAAAGTGTAGTTTTTGTTACAAAACTCTTTGGAACTGCTCTCTCATTAAGGAGAAATAATCCAAGAGTTATTGCTAGTATCTATCCAATGGCAGCTAAAAGCATGCAAAATCTTGGTTTACCAGTAGATTTAATTGTTGAGGATGATGTAGATGGATATCCCACAGAGAAGGTTTTTGATGTTAAGGAGCTCCAATCCGAGGGTGTCTCACCTCTTCTTCGTATTGAACGAGGGAGGATAAAGAATCCTGAAGTTTTTGGAAACCTAAGTTTGAGTTATGGTTTCTTCAAGATTGCAACCAATCAATCACATTACTTGGTAGCGGTAGAAAAGGGAGTAACCTTAGGTGCGATTGGATTTACTGTTGATAATATTGATAAGAAGGTAAAGGTACTAGAGCTTATTGAGTTTGATGACGAAGTAAAAGGATTTTTATTAGATTCTCTAGTAAAACTAGCTCCAAAGAAATTTGGAGCCCAATATATCGAAATAGATGTGAGTGCATATTCTCCACAGATGCAAAAGACTCTAGACAGGTTAGGATTTGTTCCAGTAGCATATTGCCCATCAATGGTTTTTCGTGGAGTAGAACGACTTGATGTTGTTCGAATGGCTAAACTTAATTTTCCTCCCGATGTAAAAGATATTATTCTTACTCCGATGTCAAAAGATATGTTCATGTTTGCAATGAAGGACCTGGAATGTAAAAAAATTGGTATGGAGATCACAGAAATTACTAGAAAATCAGACATTTTCCAGGGTCTTTCTGATGGAGAGTTATCTCAACTAGCTCAAATTTGTAAGATGGTTTCATATCCCGCAGGTAAAACCATATGCAGTGAAGGTGAATGCGGAAGCGAAATTTTTGTTCTTGCAGAGGGTAAAGCATCAGTTAGAGCTAAAAGAACTGGAAATAAAAAATCTAAAATCGGTATGATTCGCCAGGGAGAGATTTTTGGTGAGATGGCAATTATTGAAGATTTACCTCGTGTTGCTGACTTAGTTACAGATGTAGACTCTAAACTTGTTGTTATAAATAGGTTTGAACTTGAAAATCTAATGAACAAAAATAGTCATCTAGGTAAGATAGTAATGCAAAACATGGCAAAAGGTCTTTCTAGGAAATTACGTCGGATTTAGATCTTTACAAAATATGGGAAGGTATAAGCATAAAGATTTTTAAGAAATCTGTGATGCTATACAATAAATTCGAGGTAGATTAAGTGATAATACGATTTTTAGGGACTCATAACGCGGAATCAAAAGATGCTAGGTTTGCTTCTTTTATAATTGATAATGTCTTAGCAGTTGATGCAGGAAACCTTGCTACAGAACTTACTTTTTCAGAACAAGAGAAGATAAAAGCAATACTATTAACTCATGGACATTATGATCATATAAGAGGAATTCCAGCCTTTGCTTTCAATAATCCTGATCATACAACAAAAGTCTATGCTACTTCACAAACCTTTAAAATTCTTTCTTCCCATCTTGTAGACGGTGTGATTTATCCAAAATTTACCATTAAGATACCATTTTTTTTAGAAAAACCTTCCCTTGAGTTTGTTGAGATAGAAACCTTTGAAACTATCAATATTTTAGGCTATAAGGTTTTGCCACTTCCAGTAAATCATACTATACAAACAGTAGGTTTTGAAATCACTTCAAAAGAAGGAAAGAAGATATTTTATACTGGAGATACTGGACCCGGTCTTTCAGCTCTTTGGGATCATATCTCACCTGATCTAATTATTATGGATCTAACTTTTCCAAATAGACTTGAGAATAGAGCAATAAATTCTAAGCATCTTTGTCCAAAATTATTAAAAACAGAGTTGACAGAGCTATATAGAGTAAAAGGATATTTTCCAAAGATTGTTTTAATTCATTTGAGTCCTAAGGATGAGAAAGAAATAAAAAAAGAAGTAAAGGAATTATCTAAAAAATTGAAAATTCCAATTGATATCGCCTGTGAGGGTGATGAGATTATTGTCTAGAGAGGTATGAATGGTTGAAAGTAAACCTGTACAAAACTATGATCTGATTGTAATTGGATCAGGACCATCAGGTGAAAAAGGAGCTGCACAAGCTGCCTATTTTGGCAAAAGAGTTGCAATGGTTGAAAAGGATTACCATTTAGGTGGAGCTGCAGCAGGTACTGCAATTCCTAATAAAACATTACGTGAAACATCACTTGCTCTCTCTGCAATTCGATCCCGGCATCTTTATGGAGTTGATCTTTCACTCAAACGTAGAACTACTGTTCAGGATTTTCTCCATCATGAACGTAATGTAAAAGATGCTGAACGTAAAAGAGTAAAAAATAACATGCTAATACATAAAGTAGACATCTATAAGGGCATAGGTTCTTTCGTAGATGAACAAACAATTAAGGTTGAACAACGAGGAAAGAACCCTGAATTTATTAGAAGTAACATCATATTAATTGCAACTGGTTCAAAACCGAGACAACCTGATAATTTTCCAAAGGACCCTCGCATATATGACTCAG
>CAZHIY010000185.1:0-4982 GCA_964533085.1 uncultured Thermoplasmatales archaeon
AAACGAAATATTTCATTTCCATTGATGTATAGATAATCCATTCTCGGTTTTGTAATCAAAATTCCAGGATGAGCATGTTCTTCACCAATTGCTACAAAATCAATTCCATTACCAGTTGGTCCTAAATATCTATCGGGTGAAAAAATATCAATGGATTTTTCCCAATGTTCATGAACACCAAGACTAGATGAAAGATAAGTACCATCGTTTTCTGGGTCGTATGTATCTGGATTGGGTTCAGCAGACTGATGAAGATAGTTTTGTGATCCTTCACAAGGATTTGTACCTTCTGTCTGTAGGAAGTCATACATCACTGAATCAATTGCTACAGGGTCTTGTGAAAAGAAGAGACTATTTGTCCAATCATTGTTAAATGGATACATCTCAAATTTATCTATTGTTCTATGATCAATCTTTGTTGGGAAGGTTCCATCACCTAAATAAAGAATAGTTTTACCACCAACATCCTTATGAGCTAAAAGATCAGTTTGAGGTGCAGGATTACCTTCTATAAATGCAGCTCTATGATATTCATGAACATCCATTACTGGTTCAATCCAGGTTCCAAAGAAATTCTTACCCGATAGTGTTACTCCAAAATCAATCGGATGCCTCTTTAGAAGAGGAATATTTATAATATAATCTGCATCGACAACACAAGATGGAAGGGTTCGATATAGACCTGTTCCATCCGCAAAATATATTTTATCTGGAGTTGGACTTACCTTTTCACGTCCTGGCATTAGGCCAGACGCGTCAACAAAATGGATATCGGGAAATTCTGGTATCAAAGGCGATGCAGGAAATTCTTTATATAAAATTCGTCTGTAAAACCAATTGGGAATAACACGTGATGCATCATATATAGTGATATCTTTTTGCTCTACTCCTATATTATATATTAATTGCCGAAGTATTGCTTTTACAACATAAGGACTTGCATCTCTGTCGTTATCTTTTGTAAAATAGCTAAAGATCTGATAACAATTATTCAAATTTATTTTAATTGCTATTTTTTCACCAGGTTGATAATCTGTTTCACCATTTCCATTTACTAGATTAAAATGTTTGAACAGTATTTCCCATGCTTCCTCTTCGGTTTCGGCTCCAGCTAAATTTTTTATTCCATCAGAAACCATCTGATCAATAACTAGTTGATTGTTATTTTGTTTCAACCACCAGTATCCTTTTAGATCTTCTTCAGTTGCATCTGGATCCCAAACCCATACAACTCTACCAGGATTAACCCCCCTTGGTGTTCCGATGGGTTCATTTGGGATAGGTTCCCATGGTGTTAGTGGATTTTTATTTGCTGCTTTGTTTACAGCATATACATTACTAGAAACTGTAAAAATTAAGACAAAAGCGATTAAAATAACAGGTGCGATAGCTGCTGTTTTATATTTTACCCTTCTAATCCATAAACCAAGTCCATGAAATATTGCACTCCATAAAAGACTCCAAAAAGCAATATATCCAAATGCAACTGCAATCGACATTTGCTGACATGAATAACGAATGCGATCTGGTCTGGGTAATACTCTAACTAAAAACCATATGATAGCAGCAATTCCAGCTAAATGAAATAATATACCTTGATGATTAGATAATTTTACTAATAAATTTGATTTATTTTTATGATGCTTGTTCATATTTTACCCCAAAAACAAATTAACAATAGTTAATTTATTTATAAGTTTTACTAATGAAAGAGCTATAAATTAGGAAAATATAATGTTACAACTGTTGCAATATTATATAGAAATATTTATATGTATAATATTTAGTTGATAATAATCTGGGAGTTAAGAAAATATGGATAAAACTAATTTTTCAAATGTAGTTCTTATCTTTATTATAACAATCTTTATTTTTCCTTCTATTATTGAAGATAATATTGTTAATGGTGAATTACAAGTAAACCACGAGCTTGATTTCGACCCCTTTATTGATATAATGATATCAGTTGAAATATTTACTATAAGAGGATATGTTGAAATTGATAATACCACTGATCCTGATTTTTCGATTAAATTAGAGATTAATAATGAACAATTTTTTAGTCCTTTATGGAAAAATTCTCGGTATCTTTATGATATTAATTGGACCATCACTAAAAACATACCTGATAATATTGCAGATGTCAATATTAAAATTCAATTATTTGACAATAACAATCCCTGTGATATAAATGGTTTATCAAATGATAGTTATGTTGAATTGATTTATGATATCAGAACTAATCACTGGTCTGGTGATGATTTCATCGGAGACCCTAGTGGTTACGGTAGGTTAAATGGCTGCGATGATGGCTCTTTTTATGAAGAAGAAAAGGATTGTGAGATTTGGTTTGATATCTATCAAAACGATATTGATAATGATAAAATTCCGACTTGGGCTGAGATAAATTTGTACGATTCAGATCCATTTTTGGATAATTCTAGTGATGATTTTGATAATGATAGTATTCCATATTATTGGGAGCATCATTGGAACTATGATCCTAATCTGTGGGATGATCATAATTCTTTAGATCCTGATAATGATGGTCTTACAAATATTGAAGAGTATAGGACATCTGAATGGTTTTCTGATTCTTATCGAAAAGATCTTTTTATCGAGCTTGATCAGATGGATTTTGGACCTAAGGGAGAAGGTTTTAGGGTTCCCAATTCAACAAAGGAGCTTTTAGCAGATAGATATAATCCTCGTAATATTGTTTATCATTTTGATGATGGGTGTATGGGTGGAGGAGAAATAATTCCATTTGATTATGTTTCTTGGAGAGGTGAAATTCTAGATATATACCAAAATTATTTTTTACATAATGATCTAAATAATTGGAGACGAGGTGTATTTAGATATGCTGTTTTTATTTATGAAAATCCAAGGGCAACTGCTTATGCTTTTGTAGGTGAGGGCAGATATATCAATAGTAATGTTAGAGGAATAAATAGTTTTCAAATAACAACAACAGCAGCCGAAAATGTTGTTATAAAGAGAAATAATCCACTTGATTTTGTTTGTGCTTGTTATATTATGCATGAAACAGGTCATACACTGGGAATTGATATCTTCAATCCATTTGGTTGTGATAATAGAAGAACTGTAAATGCATGGCGACTATGTTGGTGGATTTTTAGTAATTATAAAAGTGTAATGAATTATAGATATGTTCATCAGATTCTTGATTATTCGGATGGTTCACATGGATTATTTGACCATGATGATTGGGGAAATTTAAATTTTACCTGGTTTCAACTTCCTGAAAATTAATTTTCAATTTATCTAATTTTATTAAATATTTACACAATATTTTAATACACTTATTCCTTATTTCTTAAGTGAGGATATATGGAAACATATATAGATGTATATATAAGTTCAGATGGTGTGAAGTCATCTGAAATACTAAAAAAACTTGTTGAAATGGGACTAAAACCTTCTATAGGTGATCACGATTTTATTTATGACTGGAAGGGCATTGTCTCAATTGAAGAAGAGATTCAATTAATAGATAGAATACAGGATAAATTAAGAGGTACGGGAGTAATTTTAAAATTTAAAACAAACAGATAAATCTTAATAATTAATAATTTTTAAATACGGCAAAATATTTTCAGATTATTGGGGGTACTAATGAGCGGTTTATTTGGTATAGTAAGTAATGATAATTGTATATCTGATTTATATTATGGAACTGACTACCATAGTCATTTAGGAACAGAGTTCGGTGGAATAGCTTTTTTTGATGAGAACGGAATACCTATAAAAAAGATACATGATATTACAAATTCACAGTTTAAATCAAAATTTTATGAAGGATCTGATAAAATTGTAAGTAATCTAGGTATTGGAGTAATTTCTGATAAAGATCCTCAACCTCTTACTTTTGAAAGTAAGTTTGGACCATTTGCAATATGTTGTGCAGGACTGATTACTAATAAGGATGAACTCGTAAATATGCTGATAAAAAAGGGGATTTCTTTTAGTGAATTAGATAGAGGTGAGACTAATTCAACAGAACTTATTGCTCATCTTATAAATCAGGAGGAGTCTATTGTTGAAGGCATTGAAAAGATGTATGATAAGATTATTGGGTCTGTATCATTATTATTATTAACTAAAGATGGGATTTATTGCGCAAGAGACAGAAATGGTGTAACTCCATTAGTAATTGCAGAAAAAAATAGATCGCTAGCTGTTACTAGTGAATCATGCTCATTTCCAAATCTTGGTTTTAACATTAAGAAATTTATTGATCCTGGAGAGATTGTTTTTTTAAGTCAAAAAGGGATCGAGAAGAAAAAAGAAGGTAGAAATGATAATAAGATTTGTGCATTTTTATGGATTTATACGGGATTTCCCGCTTCTTCTTATGAAGGAATTAATGTTGAGAAAGTAAGAGAAAATTGTGGTATGTTTTTAGCAAAAAGAGACAATGTGAAAGTTGATCTTGTATCAGGAGTTCCTGATTCAGGAACATGTCATGCAATTGGATATGCTATGGAGTCTGGTATACCATTTAGACGGGTTTTAGTTAAATATACCCCAGGTTATGGTAGAAGTTATACTCCTTTATCTCAAGATGTTAGGGATAAAATTGCTTTAATGAAATTGATAGCTAATGATGAAATTGCAAAAAATAATAAAATTATTTTATGTGAAGATTCCATCGTTCGTGGAACACAGCTTAAAAATTTTACAATTACAAAATTAAAAAAAGCTGGTGTTAAAGAGGTTCATGTACGACCCGCATGCCCTCCTCTTATGTTTCCATGTATATATAATCTGTCCACACGAAGCACTAAAGAACTTGCTGCCAGAAAAGCAATACGGGCATTGGAGGGAAAAGATATTGAGGATGTTTCTGAATATTTGAATCCGAATACTGAGAAATATAACAAAATGATTGATTGGATAGGTAAGGATTTAGGTGTAAATTCTTTAAGGTACCAACTACTAGATGATATGGTTGAAGC
>CAZHIY010000186.1:0-4944 GCA_964533085.1 uncultured Thermoplasmatales archaeon
TTGGTTACTTTCGTTTTTACCAGATATGATCTTTAAAGACGGAACCTGTTTAAGAAAGATCTATTTTAAAGATTACAGATTTTCTGATGATTTAGATTTTTCCCTCCCTAAAAATGTAGATAGCAATGAATTATATAAAAAGATAAAAAACAGTATTGAAAAATCCAGGGCTGAAAGCGGTATAAACTTTCTTTATGATTTCAAATCAGAAAAAACTCAAAACGGATATGCCTTAATTATATATTTCAGAATTATTCGAACCTCAGGAGATCCATTAAAAATAAAAATGGACATAACAAAAAAAGATAAGGAGATGATAATCACAAAGCCATTAAAAAGACTGATAAAACACAATTATTCAGATTTTCTAAATAAAAAGATAATGGTTTATACACTAACAGAAATATTTGCAGAAAAAACTAGATCTCTTTTTGAAAGAACGAGACCAAGGGACATATATGATGTATGGTATCTAAAAGACAACATAGCATTTGATAGGAAATTATTCAAGAAAAAATGTGAATTTAAAAGATTTAAACCAGATTTAGACGAGTTACTAACAAGAAAAACAGATTTTATTACTTCGTGGGAGAATTCATTGAAACATCAATTAAAGGAATTACCTAATCCAGAAAAGACTTTTGAAAATGTAATTAAATTCTTATCTAACAGCATTTAAAAAATATAAGTCCATTCTCCACTTTTTTAAATTGCTCTATCAAAACGGTATGATTATTCCAAAAATTTTATATTAAAAAAATGAACCTAACCTATTTATTGTGATAAAAATAAGAACTCAAAATAACAAAATCCTATCTAATTAGCTTATTAACTAATTAGCTAATATGTTAATAAGTTGTAACAATTCTTTAAAATTTTATTTATACCAAATTATACCAAATTATTAAAAATTTGTTAGGTTTTTAAACAATATACTACTAAAATTATAATTTTATTAAAATTAATACTTTTAATAAACCTCTCTTCAATTATATTAGATAGAATTTACAATATATTTTTGATAAATATGACAAATATAAACGAAAATATTAAATACCAAAGTTATATAAATTTATATAATAGGTTTATGGATATGAAAAAGAAGATCCACTACCCGCAACTAGATACAATTTTAATGGTAGAAGAGGCCATCCAGAAAATGGATTATCCAAAAAAAACTGAATTATGGAAATCCCTTCCAAAGAAAGTAATGTACCAGACATTTTGTATTATAATTGATTATCTAGAAGAATCAGGAAAAATCATGATCGACGAAGATGGAAGAATAGTATGGACATGGAATCCTGAAATGGTAGAAAAAATCAGATCTTCGAGTGTGAAACTAAGATGAATTCAAAACCTATTTATGTTGCTTTTGCAAATCCTAAATTAGAAAAGAATTTTGAAAAATTAAAACAAGGTAAATTTGAAGATAAGCAATTGTACGAATTTATTGAAAGAGCAATATCGGATTTAAAGAAAAATCCTATGTGTGGAGTTAAAATTCCTAGAAAACTATGGCCAAGAGGATATATTAAAAAATATCAAATTAAAAATCTTTGGAAATATGATCTTCCAGATGGATGGAGACTAATTTATTCAATATTTGAAAACGAGTTGATGATTTTAAATCTAATTTTAGAGTGGTTCCCTCACAATGAATATGAAAGAAAATTTGGATACTAAACAACAAAACATAATTTAATTTACCCTTACATTTTATAAAAAAACAAAAAATTTATAAATATGTAAGGGCAATATACTATCATGGTCTCAATCAAGAAAAAAAAGATCTCAAACAAAATATATCACTACCTTCAACACACATATAGACTAAATGGAAAAGTCCACTATAAAGAAAAATACATAGGTGAGAAAATCCCAAGAGATATAGAAAAAAAGAAAAAAGAATTTCAAGAAGAAATATACCAGGAATTATGGTATAGTAAATTTGACAAGATAAAAGATAATTTTAAAAAGATGCAAAACAAAATGCCAAAGTCTATACAAGAAAAAGAACTTGAGACTTTTGCAATAAGATTTACATATACAACAAATAGGATAGAAGGATCGACTCTTACCCATAGAGAGACTGCACTTCTATTAGAAAAAGGTATAACTCCTGCAAGAAGACCGATTGAAGATGTCGAAGAAGCAAAACTTCATAGAAAAGTGTTCTATGAAATGCTTGACTATAAGAAAAATATCACAATTGCAACAATAAATCATTGGCATAAAGAGCTTTTTAAAGAAACAAAGAAGGAAAAAGCAGTATTAATAAGAGATTATGATGTTGGAATAACTGGCAGCAAATATAAGCCTCCTCATGCAATTGAGCTGGATATGCTGCTTAGGAAATTTTTTGATTGGTATAACCAAAATAAGAACAAATTACATCCGGTTCATCTAGCAACGCTTGTTCATCTAAAATTCGTTTCAATTCATCCTTTTGGCGATGGAAATGGTAGAATCTCAAGACTTTTGATGAACTATGTGTTAAATAATAAAAACTATCCAATGCTGATAATCGATTATTCAGAGAGAAACAGTTACTATAATGCACTTCAGAAGAGTCAAATAGGAAAGGAAGCAAATTCTTTTACTCTTTGGTTTTTTAAAAGATATGTCAAAGAGTATGAAAGTTATCTAGAATAATTTACCCTTACATTTTTAAAAAATTTAATATTATTAGTAATTTGTAAGGGTAAATATTACTAGGTATTGCACCATTATATTACTTTTAAAAATATTTGAATTCTATCTAATAGTGGGAATTGTTCAAATAACATTTGTAACAAAGATTTGATAAACATCCAATTTCTTGGTATTATCACTTGGAAATTGAACCAGTCACTCTCATTACAGGAATCCTTTGCTTTCGCTCTAATTACATATGTTCCATCCTCAGTCCAAGAATGAGTGAATTTTAATGATTCTCCATTTTTAAAAGGACCTTGCCAACCTGTTGAAATATTATCTCCCCATTCAATCCAAAGATGTGACTCATTATCATCTGCATCGGTAATTATGAATACATATTCATATTCATTTCCAGGTCGGCCATTTTCTGGACCAAATATCTCAATTTGTGGAAGAGTGTTACCTGTACCAATCTCAACATTTTTTGAAATAATTCCTATTAATCCAGTATTATCTATAACAGTTAAGGTTACATTGTAAATCCCAACTTCACAATATCTATGATATACTTTTTTACCATGTCCGATTGATCCATCACCAAAATCCCATTCATACAATACAATATCTCCATCACGGTCATATGATGATGATCCATCAAAATATACTGGTGAGGTTTCAGCGTTATACGTAAAGTTTGCTATTGGTAAGTTCTCGCCCCATGGATTTACTAGAGGGTATCTATCTACACTATTATATGGTATAATTGTATAATTAGAATCTCCTATACCATTACCATCTGAATCTTCCCCCATATAATCATCCCAATAGTTACCACCAGAAGGATAATTATTATCCCAGGAATTAGGAGGGCTTTCATCCCAAGCATTATTTGTATTTTCTAGGAAGTTATTGTGATACAGTTGGTTATTTAAACTAGATTGAGAAAGAGAAACTGCATAATAGAGAGTTTCTGAAAAAATATTCTGATGTACTATATTATTACTAGACTTCCAGAGACGCAAGGCATACCAATTGTTTGTTATTGTGTTATTATTAATATCATTATTATCACTATATTCATTTAGATAAATTCCATCATCTTTGTTATCTAATATGTTGTTTTTTGTTACTATATTATTTGAAGAACCATAGAAATAAACACCAACTTCATTTTCTGAGATATTATTTCTAGAAATGATATTGCTTGAACTATCAGTATATATTCCATTATCACTGTTTTTACTTACTATATTACCTAATATTTTAATATCATTACTTGGATGATATATAATTATACCATTATCATCGTTTGAATCGATAATATTATCAATTACTTTTGAATGATTTGATACATAGAAAACTAATGCATCATCACCATTAGAACTAATAAAATTATTTTTTATAGTATTGTAATTCGAATTATAGATCCATACTCCATCAACATTGTTTGAACTTATCTTGTTATTAGAAATAGTATTATGATCTGACTCTAAACGAAGACCAACAAATAAAGGGTGTCCACCACCGTTTTGAATTTTAAAATTACTAAAATTTACCCAATCAGCTGTAATATGAACAGTGTTTCCACTATTGCTACCATCAATTATGGTTGAATTCTTATCTTCACCAACAATGTTTATTGATTTATCTATTATTACATTCTCATAATAAGACCCATTATAGACATAAACATTACCATTACTTTCATTAACTGCGCTTATTCCATCTTGTATATTGTCAAAATGGTCATATCCCCAACCAGGGGTTGATTGATCAAAATCATCATCTACATAAACATAATGAGGTTGAGGAATACTGATATGTAAATCAATATTGTATGATGTATTTTCTAGTATATACACAGAACTATTATCTATTGGAATATACCAATTATAAATATATAGTACATAAAACAGACAAAGTTCATTATCATGTCCGTAAAATGACAACTCATAATATCCAGTTGAAATAGTTTCAGTTTCTTCATCCCCACTTGGACCTGTAAGCTGGATTAGAATACCTGCAGGAGCAATAAAATCATTAATATAGAGATAGCCATAGACTTCATGATAGCTTTCATAAGCAGTTGCTGTTGGAAAAAAAGATATAATAAACAGTAAACATACAAAAATACCAACTATTTTCTTTTTCATGTTTTTCCTCCCCTGACAAAATGCTGAATATTTTAATCAAAAAATTCAATTTAAATGTTTGGTTATATTATATCTCTTTAAAATATGCAATAAAATGAGAAAAACCTGCTAGGTATTATTCCATTTACCTTATTTACTAAGAACAATTATT
>CAZHIY010000187.1:0-4908 GCA_964533085.1 uncultured Thermoplasmatales archaeon
TCAGTACGAGTAGAATCAATCTCTTTGTTAAAAGCAAGGAAATGCCAAACTAACCTTACATCTCTAACATCTGGATATCGCTCTTTGATACCAATAGCATACAAGGCAAGCTGACGATCATTTTCCAGATACTCGGGTAGAGGCAACCGAGAATTCGTCTTATAATCATGTACCTCATAATATCCCTCTTCAGTTTCCATCACTCGATCGATATATCCCTGCAGTCTGTACTCTCCTGCATCATCAAGAGTAATTAACACACGTTCCTCAAGAGCAATAGTCGTGCCCTGATCAAATGGTTTATATTTATTATAGTAATCAGTAATAAATCTCTCACCCATCTTCAGATAGTTCTCTGGACCATACTCTTCTTTTACAATTACAATAGAGCCATCCCAATTTTTCTTCCATTCCTCTCGATAAAACTCAAGAAGTTCATCCAATGTATTTACCTTTTGGTACCCAAGGTCTCGATATAACTTCTCTAGCGTTTCATGAACTCTACTGCCAAGATATGCTTCTATGCTTTGCTCAACTTCAGTTTCAACTTTATCAATATATTGCAACTTATATTTCTGTGGGCATTGTTCATAACAACTTAATCGTGAATGTGAATAAATACTCATATTATTTCATACATCCTTTTTCATTTTTTAAACACATCTTTTTTCTATGGGGGGCCAGATTCAGAACCTTTAATGAACTGATGGTGCACTTTTATCAGATCCTTATACCCCTAGTCCAA
Organism: uncultured Thermoplasmatales archaeon; assembly: GCA_964533085.1. GTDB lineage: Archaea > Thermoplasmatota > E2 > DHVEG-1 > DHVEG-1 > SG8-52-3. Next base: position 746 of record CAZHIY010000187.1, read on the forward strand.
GAGCTTATTTTATCTTCTCCAAATGTTAAGTAATGAGTTCCGCTTCTTATGTTCCACCTATGGGACCTAATGGAGTCCTTATTATATCTATTTGTATGGTTTTATATTATAGTAATGAATGGAGGTAAAAAAATTATTGAAATAAATGAAGAAGAATTTGAAGTTATGATGAAATATTGGCATCTCATGAAAGAACTAATTAAGGTTCAAAAAGAAAAAATCGAAATTCTAGATAGAGCGCTAGGCCGGAGATAATCATGAAAGAAGAAATATCATATGAACAGTTCCTCATTATGAGATTCATGTATAATATATTATGTTTTCTAGAAGAAAAAAAACCTGGATTGACAGTGAAAAATATTATTGATGTTTTAGAATCATTATTAAAAGAGCAACCTAAGGAATAAGGTGATATTTTCATGATATCCAAAGATTAATAGCAAATTCCTTCGTAAAAAATTCTAAAAATATGTCTTAATAATAACACATATTAATAACATAATAAAATTCTCTTTTATGCCAACTAAAACTTCACCAGAGATTATAGCAATAATAAGAAAGGATGCTAAAAAAGGAAAGAAAAAAATCGACATTTCTCGGGATTTAGGTGTATCATATGATATTGTTTTGAGATATACTAAAGACATTCCGCCACAGATTGGTTTATCACCAGAAATGATTGAAAAAATAAGAGATATGGTAAAATCAGGTATAACAAAACGTCAAGTTTCAGAGGAGTTGAATCTTAATTATGAGACGGTAAAAAGACATACTTATGATATAGTTGTAGTACGTGGCATATCTCCTGAAATGAGAGAGGAATTTTTAAAAAGATTAAAAAAAGGAAAAACAAAAATACAGATAGCACAAGAATTTGGAATTCATTTTAATACTGTAAGTCGTCATACTAGAGGAATCAACTCAACAAGAAGAATATCAAAGACATTAGAGAAAACAATCAGAAAAGAGGTTATTAATGGAAAAAGTAAAAATCAAATTGCGAGAGATTTAGGGATATCCACAAGCACTGTAGTAAACTACACACGAGACATACCGTATATTAGAGGAATTACACCAAGATTAATTAAGAAAATGAAAGAAGGTGTTAAAGAAGGAAAATCAAGAATGGAAGTTGCTAAAGAGTTAAAGATTGGCTATAGTACAGTTCGAAAATATACAAAAGATCTACCAAAAACCATTCCGAACAAGAAAATCATACCTCCAGATGTTCAAAACAGAATTAGAAACAAGGTAAGAAATGGAGAACGGAAGAAAGATATAGCCCATGATTTCAATTTATCTTATTATACTGTCAAACAAATTACACAAGATATTCCAACTTTATTACGTATATCTTTTGAATTGGAACAAAGAATTAGAAAAGAAGTGAAAAATGGGGTCTCAAAACAAAAGGTTGCGGAAATGTTAAATATTTCTAGAAATACAGTTGAAAGATATACATATGATTTAGGAGATAAAAAACCATCAAAGAAAAGAAAATCAATAAATGAAGAGTTAAAAGAAAAGATTCGAGAATCAATTATCGAAGGAAAATCAAGAAAAAATGTTGCTAAGGAGTTTAATATTCCATATCATCAAGTATTGAAATATACTAAAGATCTACCAATCAACTCTTATAGGCGTATACACCCGCAAATTAAGACATGGGTCAGGGAGCAGGTTATCAATGGAAAAACAAAACGACAAGTTGCTGAAAAATATAATATGTCACCTGCTACTGTAACAAGATATACATCAGATTTGGATAGATGGCCAACAATACGAAGAAAAAAAATCGATGGCAATACCTTAGAATGTTTACGTGAGTTATCTACAAATGGTTATGTATTTTTATCAAAAAAATACCATACATATCACTACCATACGCTAAAAGAATACATGCCGAGATTATGTAAAGTTGAATATGGTAGAAAAAAAATAATTTTTACCCCAAACAAAACAAATGACGCAATTAAAGCATTTATTAAAACATTAAATAGAAAGGTTATGGAACATCAAGAATTGTCACAAATAATAAAAACATTCAAGGCAGATTTGACAAAAGAAGAAAAGAAGGAACTCATTCGTAAACGAAGGTCATAAAAATTTATAATTTATATATTTTTTAATATGGAGCTACATCTGAAGAACAATATATTCCTTCGTAGATTTTTACATTCGGAGGTACTGTGTAAAGAGCAAAGATTATTAAAGATAACTCACAAGAACATTTGATATCTAAATAAGTTATCATAGATTTACTAATATTCTTCGATTGAACAATTAAAATAAAATGTATATTTTGATAATTAATATATAATAAAACTTATATACATATTAAATTAATATTAGAGAGATATTGGTGGTATTATGAAGCAAAAATTCATATTCCTAACAATAATTGGAACATATTTAATTTTTATTTTATCTGCTCCTATAGCTCTTGCAATTACATCAGAAATATCTTTTGATGTTAAAATTAATGAGATAGTTGAACCTATACAACCTTCACAGACAAATGAAATATCATTTAAGCTTAAATACAAATTAGAACTTGGTGCATTAGGTAAGATGTTCTATTTAAATCGAAGAATAGGTAGAATGATTGCCTTTGGTTTTTTTAAATTATACTTTTTTAAATTTCTTATACAAAAACCTAGTGCAAATTTAACTCTTTCAGTTGATAATCCAAGCTGGTGTCAGGCAGAATTAGATGAATATGAATTTGAATTTAAATATAATAATGTGTATGAAGAGGCAGATGTCAAATTATCATTTACAATAAATGAAAATGCACCTGCCTTTCAAAGAGAGGAAATTATTATAACAGCTGATTATCTAGGAGTAGGAAGCATAGATGCTAAATCTAATTCAACAAATATATCCTTCATGCCTGCCTATGTATCAAATATCTCTGTTGAAGCAGTAAATAATTTTACAGTTACACCATTAAAACAAATCATGATACCGATAAATATTACAAATAATGGAAATGGACAAAGTAAAGTGAATGTAATAGATTTTGATAAAGAAAATTGGAATATTACTCCTGATCAAGATAATATTATCGATATAGGTGAAACTAAGGAAATAATGATAAGTATTACACCGCCAAAGAAATTTGACAATGAATCAATTACTCTCACCTTTGACCCAATATCAACTGTTGAAAATGTGAATAATTCCTATCGCCAGGGAAAAAGTGTTGATTTTAGTATAACATTCTATAATGACGGGAGTCTAGAAAAAGATGATGATGATATAGATATAACAAGTATCATTATCATTTCTTTTGTTGTAATAATAATTCTTATTATTGTTTTTCTTTTATTAAGAAAAAAGGAATAATAAATTAATTTGTTATTTTTCTTTTTTCTATAAACTTTTAAATCAAGTTAAATTATTCGCCTTTTTCTTTATCATGAAAAAGAAAAATAAAGAATTTGATGAAATCTTTAGATTACTTAAAAAAGAATTAATGAGCTTTTCAACTCCAGTTTTATCAAAAAAGAAATGGGAAAATGTTGTTCATACACCATATACTACACTCATTTCATGTGTATTAAGCCTGCGAACAAAGGATGAAGTAACAGAACAAGCAACAATTAGACTCCTAAAAAAATATAATACTCCACAAAAAATGATAAAACTACCAATTCCAAAAATCCAATCAATGATTTTTCCTGTTGGTTTTTACAAAACAAAGGCAAAAAGGATAATAGAAATTTCTAAAACCTTAATAGATGAATATAATGGAAATGTTCCAGAGAATTTTAATAAATTATTAAAGCTAAAAGGAGTTGGAAGAAAAACTGCAAATATTGTAATGGTTTATGGCCATAATAAAAAAGGGTTTTTACCAATAGATACACACTGTCATAGGATTCCAAATAGGATTGGATGGATTAAAACTAAAACCCCTGAGCAAACCGAAAAGGATCTTAAAAATATTCTTCCAGATAAATATTGGGACGACTTTAATCATCTATTTGTAAAATTTGGTCAAACAATATGTGTACCTATTTCACCATTTTGTAGTAAATGTCCAATAAATAAATATTGTAAAAAAATATCTGTAGCAAAAAATCGTTAAAACTTATGAATTTACTTTTTTTTTTAAGAATTACATTTCAAAACAACCGATTAATTTATTAACGAAATTA
>CAZHIY010000188.1:0-3433 GCA_964533085.1 uncultured Thermoplasmatales archaeon
CGGCCAAAACTAAAGACGTGGTAGACGCAAGCATTATAAATGATACAATTATAGTAAATCCGATTTTTTTATTTCTTTCAAATTTAAAAAATCTCTTATTTAATAATTCATCTTTATTTTTTTTCCAGCATCCCATCATTACACACTCCAATCCTATCAAATATTTTGCAATATTGATGTCTGGGGCGGTTTAAATGCCTTTTTTGTAGATAGGTATGCAGAGACATATGCAAATGAATCTTGATATTATAATTAACTGAAAAAAAATTAAATATTGACTTGGGATTTCTTATTCAATAATTAGATTTAAAAAAATGAATAATATTGAATTTAATGCGCTATTTCTATGATTGAGACCCTTCAAAGGATATGGTGGTTGTCTGCCAGCTATGATTTGCTGAAAGATTTGTTCCTATAAGTAGATGAACATCAAAGGTTTTAGAATCCTGAGGAATTAATGCTGTGTCAAAGTACTGTATGTATGAACTGTTGAGATATTGGTTAAGATCAAGACCTTGTATCCATATTGCATATTCATCAGTTCCTGGAGCTACAGCAGATTCGTTTAAACTCATATCACCTTCATCGGTAGTAGCATTAGTTTTAATCCGCGTATCCATAGCTACTGTGCCATTGTTATAAAGTGTAAATGTTCCACCTGTTGTATTTGTCCATTCATTAGCTAGTACTGAGCTAAAATTATAAAATGAAATATTTACATCTATATCTATATCTCCATCAGGGTCAAATGTAATTATTAAGTCGTCGGTAGTAGCTGCCAAAGCATAAGGCGTAAATGCCACAAGAAACATAGCCGTGACTAATAGCGCACTTACTTTCTTTATTTCCATTTAGCATCCCATCCTAAATACACCCTCAAATAATATTAAAGTGCAAGTCTGAGTTATACGATTGAAGTTTTTATATTTTTCGCTATTAATTTTTAAATGTTTTAAGGGAATTAGGTTGCAAAATGAAAGAAAAAGTTTTCTATTGATAAGATCAGATTCTATATTAATGCGACAAAGATGGAAAATAGATATTCATTAGGATTTTTTCAATAGTTATTTTTCTTTTATATTTTTATATAGCTCTGATATTAGATCATCGACTTTATTATCAACGTCTTTTTTTTTCTTTGATGCCTTTGATTGTTCTATAAAAAATGTAAATCGATATTTTCTCTGCATTGTAATTAATGCAAGTATTGTTGCAATTATGGCCATTAGTATCAATAATAGTAATAACAAGGGGTATTCTTTCTTTTTAGGCTTTTCTTCTTTTTCTTTATCTACGATAATGATTTTTTTTGCTATGCCATTTCTTAGATTATCATTGTCTCTTACCATAAGAATCACTGTATAATTACCTGGATTTGAATATATATGTATTGGATTCTCAAAAAAAGATATATTACTACCATCGCCAAAGTCCCATGAATAATTAACAATTACTCCATCTGGATCATAGCTACCATTACTACTAAAGTTAATGCTTTCATTTGTATATCTCAGATCTGGAGCTTCTATCTTTGGTACTGGAAGTTGTTTTGTTGGTTCGATTTCAATTATTTTGATTTTGTGGTAAGTGCTTGCTATTGCACCAATATTATCCTTGACTTGCAGAGTAACAATATAATTACCAGGTTTAGAATATTTATGTGTAATTATTACATCTTCTATCCAATCAGTATCAAATATGCTATCATTTTCAAAATCCCAATTGTATCCTACAATGTATCCATCTGGATCGTAACTATAATAAGAATAGAATATTACTGTTTCATTGACATAGGCAATATGTGGACCAGTAATATTTGCTATAGGATATTGATTTGGTCTCCAGCCATATCCACCTCCTCCACCTGGAGGTGGTGGGGGTGTTGATCTTGTGGTAAATGCCCAGGTTTCAGATCTGTTAATATTACTGTCATCATTGGCTACAGCATACCAAAAGTAAATTCTTCCATATGTTGCTTCATTCCAAACAACTGAGGCCGTTGACCCGCCACAAGGAACATTATAATCTACCCCTATTAGTGTATCATTTGATGCATTATAGAAATATACGTCAACTGTTAAACTATCTGGATCATAAACCTCTACACTTAGTGTTACTGGTACATCGACATCAACAGATCCATTTGCCGGATCAGGATTTATAGGCGCATATGGTGGTTCGTTCGAAAAATCTGGATTAAATGACATTTTGACTTGATCATCGGCTAATGTTGGATAGATAAGCATTGGAAATAATAAAATAAGTAAAACAATTGGTAGCAGAAATGTTCGAATTCTTTTTCTTCCTTCCATCTCGTTTCCTTCCGATTCTCTCGTATATTGTTAACTATTAGCGCGATAATTTGTGTCACTGATTATATTTAAAGATGCTCTGTCAGAATTACAGGAAGGAAGAATTGCAATCTGACAAAATGACAAATTGAAAAATATTCCAGACACAATATTAAATATCAATAAAAAAATATTTATATCAAAATATTATTCTATAATCAAATGGGGGAAGGAAATAATAAAAAAATCGGTTTGAAAATAATACTTTTTAGCTTTTTCCTATCCTGTATTATTATGGTAATGACTACACCATTACATGAAGCAACTCATTGGATAATGTCAGATATTGATCCTTATATAGAACCTGTTGAATTCCATCTTTTTGATGATAAATCCTTTCAAAATAATGAAAATATTTTATTTTCAGCATTGGGATATGTAGTTGTAAAAGAAAAATATCCAGGTGCTTTTAGAGATAGACCTTTATGGATGGATTTATTTCAAGAACTAATTTGTATTTCACTCCAGATAATTCTAACCTGCATCATTGTCTCTAAAATATTTGGGTTAATAATTATACGAAATCAATGTGTACAAAAGACTTCTAATCCAAATTATTTGTTTTAAGATACAACAGACCTGAATGTAACTGTTAAAGATAATGGATCACTTTTTGATGATGTGGTAGCCATGAATATGTTCAAATCAAACGTCTCCCATAAACCAATATCTAGGGTATTGACAAAAGAATCATATGTAAGGTTTATATTAGTCCAGCTTACATCACCACTCTTATTATATTGTAAACTATAGTTATTATAATCTGGGGTGCCGGTGAGATTCCATTGAGCTCCAGTTGTCGCATTGGTTGCGTTGCTAGCTTTGATTTCTATATTTAGAATAACAGTTCCATTATTTGTTAGGTTGAAATATAAATCTGAACTAGAATAATTATAATTACCTATACTTGTTGAACCTATATCCCAAAGTGATGGAGTTACTGTAATTGATGTATTATATTCGATTGTAAAATTAAACCATTCAGAAATATTATCCCTTGAATCATTTAGAGCGATTTTCCAATAATATGACTCTGAATAATTTTCAAATTGAGAGAAGATAAAGCTTACAGTAGAGTTTGA
>CAZHIY010000188.1:3443-4903 GCA_964533085.1 uncultured Thermoplasmatales archaeon
AACTTATGCTATTATTTATATTTCTTAAAATCCATGATCCTGTTGTATTTTCATACCAGTATACATTAAGCGTGTCTCCATCAGTATCATTTACCCATATTTGACAATTGGGTTGAGTCTCTTCAACAATTGAGCCATTTGTTGGATAAATAACAGTGATTATTGGCTTATTGTTTGTTTTATTATATGCACTTGCATTGTCATCTGACCATTTGTAAAGAGTAGTTGAATCATAGGTCCAAGTTGTATAACTCCAAGCTTGATAATAATAAGTAGTGCCATTAATAAGACCTGCATCCTCAAAGCTATTACCGGATCCATTGTAAACCTCTGTTCCAGCTCCTCTTGCCCAAACAGTTATACCACTAGTGTTTCTTTCAATATAAGTATTATTAGCTCCATCGCCTTTAACCCAAGTTAAATACAAAATTGAAGATGAATTTTCTTTAACCTGCAAATTTTCAGTCACATTTGGTTTTGTAAGAAATGCAATATCAATTCCATTATCATATTCTATAGTATTATTAGCATAGGTTCTAAATCTGTAAATCTTACCAGGATTCAAACCATTTATATTCTCAAAAAACTCCTCTCCTTGAATCTTTGTCTGATTTGTTGTATTTGTTCCATAACTTGTATCTGAGCCATATTCAAATCTAACTGTACAGCTTTCATCTCCATCATGTATTAGATAACCACATAATGTTGCATTTGTTTCCTCGACACCCATTGAAGCATTTGTTATCACTTCTGCTTCATATCTAGTAGTAAAATGGAATATATCGCTCGTATTTGTATCATAACTATCTTTAACAGAAACATACCACCAAAATTTTGTACCATTTATGCTAAAGTTACTATTTATTTGATAATACGTTCCATTGCCTACAGAGGTATTTGTTCCAAAAGGTTGCCATGAACCACTACTGTTACTATACCATGTTATGTTCATATTTTCTCCAATTGGGCTATTAACTGTTATATTCATAAGAGGTAAAAATAATACACCTGTGCTTCCATTGCTTGGTGACTCATTAGTAATATTTGGCCATGGTCTCGATTTGTTAAAATCGAACTCATATAACTCATAATATAGACCTGCGTTGTTAATGTTTATGCGAAACCTAATTCGCGCCTCATCAACAATACCCTGATTAAAATAACATTCAATCCACTGTTTATCAGAAAAAGAAGCTTGAAAAATATCAATCCAAATACCATCTCTTTTAACATCTAAATCGGCTAGATCAATATGTGATGCATCTCCTGTAAGTCCTCGGGCATAAAAACGGACAGCATCACAATATATAGAACTATGATTTAGATATATAAAGGAACTCCACTGTCCATCTGGGTCATTAATATCATGATAATGTCTAGCATTTGTGTCAATATTATCATCACGTGAATTATTTTCATCATCCCAGTTTGAATCAGGATCGTTACTATCCGTTGGAGTT
>CAZHIY010000189.1:0-4891 GCA_964533085.1 uncultured Thermoplasmatales archaeon
GGATATTTCTTTGGAATAAAACCAAGTGAAAATACAAGATGCAATTATTTCAGAGGAACATATAAACTAATACCGGTTAGCAGTGACTATATAAGAGAAGTTCACGATCGTGTTACACTGAACAAAACAATGGATGAACTAACCAAATATTGGAACAAAACTGTTCCTTGTGGACCTACAACATGGCCGACAGATCAATTAATAGATATGCCAATATACGATAGAAACCACTCAAGAGTCGGAACCCTTTATGCTTGGGCAGAATCAGGTGGCACACTTCAAAACTATGGATGCTTCGTAGATCCTTATTTATGCCAGACCTGGAATATACCATATAACACACTGATGCCTATACCAACCCAATATATATATCAAGTATCTGATGCAGTTAGTCTAGATAAAACATTAGATGAATTGCGTGAATACTGGAAACAATACCAAAAGTACTAAAAAATATTTTCCAAATTTTAATGTCTGAAGAAGAAAATTATAGCTCTTCAGTCAATCTTCTTTTCTTTTTTTAATATATTTTATTCTCCTAAATGCTTATATATAACTTCTCTTATTTATGGCAATACTTTCTCCTGTAAATTGGAAGTATAAATTAAATTAGTTATAAATTAGAGGTTATAAACTTGGAAGATAAATCTAAACCTACCGAAATAAAACCTGAAGATTCATCATCAGAAAATAAAGAAGATAAATTAAAAGAGCAAGAACCAAAAACTGAAGAAATTAAAGAAGAACAAGTTGAGGCAACAACAGATGCCACTGATGATTCAGAAAAAAAAATAGAATTAAAAAATGAAGAAGCTGATGAAAAAGTATTATCTGAAGAAAAAAAGATAGATGCGAAAAAGACAGATGAAAAAAAAGAAAAAACTAAGAAAAAAGTGGACAGAGGAAAGGATTTCAAATATATTGTAAGGCTATCTAATACAGATGTTGATGGTGAAAAAAATATTGTTTATGGATTAAAGAGTATCAAGGGAATTGGGGTGCATATGGCCACTCTTATTGTAAACGAGGTAGGTATAGATAGAAATATAAAATTTGGTGATCTAAAAGATTTGCAAATTGAAAAAATTCAGGAAATTATTGATAAAGTAGGTACAAATGCCCCAAAATGGATGCTTAATCATCGCAAAGATTTAGAAACAGGTGAAGACATACATCTAATTGGCTCAGATATTGATATGAGACTAAGAGATGAGATTAATATTTTAAAAAAAATTAGGTCTTATAGAGGCATAAGACATGAACGTGGACTTCGTGTAAGAGGACAAAGAACAAGAGCAAATAATAGAAGAGGACTTGCTCTTGGTGTATCAAAAAAGAGAGAGATAAGTAAGTGATTACATGGGTAAACCAAAATTTTCAAGAAAAAAATATGAGACTCCAAGCCATCCTTGGCAAGAAGACCGTATTAAAGCTGAAAATGAATTAATAAGAAAATATGGTCTTAAAAACAAGCGAGAAGTCTGGAAGTCACAAACAAGGTTGAGAAAATATCGTAGCCAAGCAAGGGAGCTACTTGCAAAAGTAGCTACTGGAGATGTACAAAGTAAAAAAGAAAGCGAACAATTACTTATGAGTTTAAACAGGTTGAATGTTTTGCCCCCAAATTCAACTCTTGATGATGTTTTGACACTTGATACCGAATCAATTTTATCTCGTAGATTACAAACACTTACCTATCTTAAAGGACTGGCAAATACTTCTTATCAAGCAAGACAGCTAATTTCTCATGGGCATATAGCAATCAACGATAGCAGAGTTACTGTACCCGGTTATATAGTAACAAAGGATGAGGAGGGTGAAATTGGCTATACTAATGATTCTCCATTAAATGATGTAATGCATCCTGCACGACCTCGAGCTGATTTTAAATCAGTTCCAATTATAAAAAAGGAAATACCAAAAGAGGAGAAAAAACCTCTTGAACCACCAAAACAGGAATCTAAAGAAAAATCCACTGAACCTTCAGAAAAAGAAGAAAATTTAAAAGAGGAATCACCAAAAAAGGAAACTCCTCAAGCTGAAATATCAAAACAAAAGGTTGTTGAACCTGCAAAGTCAAAAGGTAAAGTAGAAGAACAATCAACAAATAAAGATAAAAAAGATGAAAAGAAAACAACAGGGGATTAATTATGGGCAGATGGGGTATAGCACATATTTTTGCATCTTTTAACAATATTATTATTACAATTACTGATTTAACAGGAGCAGAAACTATTGCACGATGCTCTGGAGGAATGGTGACAAAATCTGCAAAGGATGAAGGTACACCTTATACGGCTATGAAAGTTGCACAATCAGTTGCTGAAGCTGCCCATGAGAAAGGAATTGATAGAGTAAATGTAAAAATAAGAGGACAAGGTGGGAACAAAGCACTAACTCCTGGTCGCGGAGCTCAAGCCGCAATTCGTGCTCTTGTGAGAAGTGGATTTAAGATTGGTAAAATAGAGGATGTTACGCCTATTCCACATGATGGTTGTAGAAAAAAAGGCGGAAGGCGAGGAAGAAGAATTTAGGTGAAAAACAAATGAAGGTGGAAATTAGAGAGTTAAAACCTAAAAAAGCTATTATTCAAATCGAGGATATTAAACCTTATTTCGTAAATGCCTTGAGACGAATAATGATTTCTGAGTTACCCAAACTTGCTGTTAATGAAGTTGTAATATATGATAATACAAGTGCTCTTTTTGATGAAATTATTTCTCATCGATTAGGTTTGGTTCCAATTCCAACAGATCTAAGTCTTTTAACATTTAGAGATGAATGTGTTTGTAAAGGCAAGGGTTGTCCGAACTGTACAGTACGATACACATTAAGTAAAGAGGGTGAAGGATCGGTTTATTCTGGTGACTTACTACCTGCTGAAAAAAGCTGGGTAATAAAAGAGGACAAGATACCTATTGTTAAACTATATGGCGATCAAAGACTTATTCTAGAAGTTGAAGCAGTTCTTGGAAGAGGAAGAGATCATGCAAAATGGCAAGCTATTCAAGCTCCAGCATATAGGATGGAACCTATTATAGAATTTGATAAAACAAAGTTAGATGATGTTAAAGAATTTATTACTAAACTTCCAGAGGATCTAGTTTCAATAAAAGGTGATAAGCTTATTCTTAAGGATATAACAAAGTTACCAATTATTGAATCTTATATAAGCAAAGAAAATATTGATTATATTACAATCAAGAGAGATCCAACAAAATTTTTATTTCATTTTGAAACAGATGGTTCTTTTACTGCAAAAGATGCAATTTTAGAATCTGTTAACATTCTACAAAAAAAATATGAGGAACTCGGTAAACTTTTAAAGAATTTAAAATAAAAGAAATTAAAAAATTAATACCAAAAAATCCTTTTATATATTTTCTATTTTTAATTTGTAAATTTGGGCCCGTAGGGTAGCTTGGTATCCTTGTAGCTTCGGGAGCTATAGACTTGAGTTCAAATCTCAGCGGGCCCACTATTTCCAACGTGAGATAAGTGGGGAATTAATTTTCTAAACCTAATATTTTTAGTAGTCTATCAATCATTGGGAACCGTTCTAAAATCCAAAGGTACCACAATTTATTAGTTACTCTATTTCTTGGAATATTAATCTCAAACTCAGACCAATCGCTCTCATTACCAAATACGTCTTTAGCTTTAGCTTTTATTAGATAAATTCCTTTTTCATACCAAGTATAATTAGCTTTAACTTCCTCTCCAGACGCAAATGAACCAGTGATAGTTTCTTCACTAGACCCATCACCCCAGTTAATAATATATTCTGCAATGTCATCTCCATCTGGATCTACAGAAGAAAAACCATATTCATATAAAACTCCTGCGTTTCCACTTGATGGACCATCAATTACTGGAGTAGTAGGAGGGTGATTTTCAATCACTATTTCATATAAATCTGACCAGTCACTTACGGCTCCATGTATATCCTTAGCTTTTGCTCTAATGTAATAAACTCCGGGTCCAGGCCATTCATGATTTATTTCAACCATTTGGCCAGATGGATAGTAATCTGTTTCAGTTGTGGTTCCATCTCCCCAATCAATAATATACTTGACATTTTCTCCTTCAGGATCGATTGTATATATAAATAAAGAGCCATTATCATCAATAGTTATTGTTGGAATATCAGGTGCAGAATTTCCGGTAGAATTGCATTCTAAGATTGAGGCACTAAAAGCATCTATACCAGCTTCAACAACTGATCCATCATTAAGATCTGAAGCTTCGAAGCGTACTTTTATTTGATCAGTTGGTGTAATAAAATCACTTACCATGAACTTGTATTCTTTCCATCCGTATGGACTTGGTGTTGCAGGTCCAATCTCCTCAACTAAAAACCAATCTGTGCCATTATTGTTTGAAACAAACACCTTAAATAAATCATTGTTTGGGTCAGCCCCAAAGTTGTTTGTGTACCACAATGCATATTTAATAAAACCATCTTGTCCCTCACTTAAATCAAATGAAGGAGACATCAACCATGTATACCCATCATCAACATCGCAATTTTCATCATATGGGTCATTATCAGTAAGATAGCAATTACCCGATCCATCATAATCCTTGGGTGGATCTCCTCTATTCCAGTTTACAGGAATTCCACGCTCCCATTCACCATCGGAACAAGCATTTTCGATTGTCCAACCAAGATCATCTTCAAAATCATCAATAAATACAGATGTTAGCTCACCAACAAGCGAAGAATAAACAGTATTTGGTGCATCATATGGATTATAAACAACTCCAGTATTGACTCCTTCTGCACTAAAATAAAATTCTGGTGCATCTCCGCAGGATGGAGGTGGTAATGTGGCTTCATAAAGATCTCCACTTATAGGTTCTAATGACGAGTTTTGATAGGTTCCTCCAT
>CAZHIY010000190.1:0-4874 GCA_964533085.1 uncultured Thermoplasmatales archaeon
GGATTTTCTTCTTTAAAAAATCCGTATTCATCAAGAGTTATCCCAAGAGTTTTAGTAAGTTCAGGAGCAGTATTTCCTGGTTCGATAGCTGGTGCAAGAATCACCATATCAACTGTTAGAGGGTTTTTTTTACCAGTTACGTTATTATATTTAACAACGATTTCTTTCCCCTGTTTTGCTACCTCAATTTCGCCAGCACGAATCATATCAACCTTTGTCTCTTTCATCTTTTCATAGAATCTCTGATGAGATTTACCAGGGATGCTAAGATCTGTGTAGAATTCTGATACCTTTATTTCAGGGATTTTTGATTTTAAATAATGATTAAATTTAAGTGAATACATGCAGCAAACTGATGAACAGTAGCCTTTTTCATCTCTACCTACACAATGTATAATTGCCACATTCTTTGGAATCTTGCCATTTTTAAGAACAATATCTCCTTTAGTAGGACCATTAGACGCATACAGTCTTTCAAATTCTAAGGAAGTATATACATCATCAATTTTTCCATAGCCATACTGAGGTAGCTTTTTAGTGTCAAATATGCTATATCCAGTAGCTACAATTATAGCTCCAACTTTAAGTTCAAGTTTCTCATCCTTTTGGTTATAATCTATAGCTTCAAACATACAAGCTTCTTGACAGGCTGTACATTTTTTACCTTTAAAACGAAGACAATGATCAGTATCAATCATAGGGACATTTGGAAGTGCACCAGCACATGGAACATATATCGCCTTTCTCTCACTGAGCCCCTCTTCAAACTCGTTTTTTAAATTAACAGGACATGGATCAAAACAAGCGCTACAACCTATGCAATTATCCATATCTACATATCTTGCTTTTTTATTAATTTTAACAGTAAAATCTCCAGATGATCCTTTTACCTCTTCAATATCAGCAAGAGTTAACAGATTTATGTTTTTATCCTGCAAGAGTTCTTGTTGTCTTGGGGCAACCATACATGTTGAACATTCCATATTTGAAAAAACTTCTTCAAATTTTATTAGATTACCACCGGTATAAGACGTCTTTTCAATTAGATGCACTTTTCTATCTGCCTTGGAAAGCATTAAACTTGCTTCAATTCCAGCTATACCGGCTCCAATTACCAATACATCTGTAATTTGATCTTTCTCTTTCATGATCCCATCTTCACTTCATAACGATTTTTTTTCCTTTATCGGATTTGGTCCCATTTTTTTAATTTTCTCGTTAAACTCGTTTACAACATCTGCGAATCTTTGACCTTCTGATGCAGAAATCCATGAAAGCCTGAGACGATCTGATTCCAAACCAAGACCTTCAACAACCTTTTTTAAAACTGCAAATCTCCTACGAGCATAGTAATTTCCTTCATCATAATGGCAGTCGCCAGGATGGCAACCAGCTACAAGAACACCATCGGCACCTTGAAGAAACGCTGTTTCAACAAGAACCGGATCCACCCTACTAGAACACATCACACGGATTGGTGTTAAAGATGCAGGAACCTTTAATTTACTAGTCCCAGCAAGATCAGCTCCAGCATAAGAACACCAATTACATAAGAAACCTACAATTCGTGGTTCAAATCTTTCTGCCATTACTGCCTCCTATGAATGATTTTTTAAACTTTTTTTTAAATTATACTTGATTTTTCTCTTTAATTTTTAATAGATGATATTAAAATTGAATTTGTGCTTTGAACTTCCCACCGCCTTCATCTGCACAGACAAGAAGAGTCTTATTTGTTTTTCCACACCAGGCTTTTATATCATTTGGGAAAGATTCGCAGTCAGCCAATACCTCAAGCATATCACCGGGTTGGAGTTCTTTAGCCTTAATCGCAACTTTGAGTACCGGCTGTGGGCATTTCAATCCCAATGTATCAAGTGTATGTGTTACCATATTATTTTTCACCTCTTTTTAAAATGAAAATGTTATCTGAGCATCATCTATATCTGCCATAAACGATGTTGCTCCAACAATTTCTATACCCTCTCTAAACTCTTCTTTTTTCATATCCTTAGCTTCCAATGCTAGCTCACAGAGAAGTATTCTACCGCCAAGAGAAATTATTCCGTCTACTAGTTCTACCATATCAGGCATACCTTTTGCTTTGATTTTCTCAAGTTCTCCTTTTCTTAATGCTGATGCAGCACCAGGCGTAAAGAACAAAACAACTTCATCGCCGGAAGCTGCTGCACTAGAGGCTAAGATAAAAGTTGGATAGAGATTCTTATTTTCTGGCCCATTACACACAATAGCTACTTTTTTGCTCATATTAAAACCTCCTGGTGGGACAATATTCATAATGTATATAATTGTTATGATTTTTTATTTACATGGAATAGAAATTATTCAAATTAAATTTCATTTTGAAACAGTTATATATTCATATTGCATATTGGTTGCGATGAAGAACCTTGACGAAATAGATAAAAAAATTATAATCATGATCAATGACAATTGGCAACAGGGAACCACAAAGATGGGAAAAAAATTAGGGATATCACATACAGCAGTAAGGTCAAGACTTAAACGTCTTCAGAGAGATATGCTAAAAGTGAATTGCAACATAGATATTGAAAAATTGGGTCTAAAAATGTTTTTCATTTGTTTAGAAGCAAGATTTAAAAGTAGAGTTATAAATCATGTGAAAAACTGTCCTAAAATAATTTGTTATTTCAACACATATGGAGAATACAATTTTGTAATGCTTGTAGTTGCAGAAAACACAGATACTATGGAATCGATGATTGAACAGTGTTTTTCATTTAATTTTACCAACATTACAAAATACAATGTCATGCCTATTGCTACTTCTTCGTCTACCTGTCATCACGTAAGATTTTTTACAGAAGATGAAAAAAATAATATGAAATGTGATTTTAAAACAAAATGCTCAAACTGTAAATCTTTCAAAGAAAATAGATGTGTTGGATGTCCATTACAAAAAGGATATAAAGGAATATTGTAAATTAGCTTTAATTTTATTACCAATGACTAATCTTGTAAGATTCCTTAAGAGGTCCTAGCCTTTCTAAATCATCAACAAAATCAGCAATAGCATTCTTAAGTTTAATAGAATCTCCACTGGAAAACCATCTCATTCTAAGACGTTCTGGTTCAATATTAATTTGGCTAAGAAGATTTTTTAACAATAAAAGTCTACGTCTAGCTCTATAATTGCCATCATGATCACATTCTTTAGGTGAACACCCAGAAACCATAACTCCCCAGGCACCTTCCTTAAACGCATGTAAAACCAATTCTGGACTCACACGACCTGAACACATAGTTACGATAACACCATAAGAAGTTTTTATTAATGTTGTAGACTGACTATTTTGCAATCCTGGAAACATGGACCAGTTACAACAAAAAACAATGAGTTTGGTATCAATTATCTCAAGAAAACGTGTGATTTTATCTTTTAACTCAGATGGTGATACCTCAAAACCATGTTTTTGAAATATTACTCCTGAAGGACATGTGGCTATGCATAAACCACAACCTTGACACTTAACTTTATCTATGACAATCTTTCTATTCCCTTCTTCATCTTTTGCAAATGATAAAGCTTCTGATTTGCAGACAGATACACACATTCCACAAACACTACACAAATCTTCTTTAAACTGAGATGTAGTACCAGCCATACCAAATCCCGCATCAACAAAATCTGCTCGAGCATCAGTAAAAATATCTGTGACTGGAACTCCAGCTGAGCAATTATCACTACATTGTTGACAGTAGAAACATTGGAATATTTTTTCTGCTATTTCCTGTGTAAGTTCAATTTTCCCAGTAATTAACCCATGGAGAAGTATCAATTTACCACGAGGAGTGTTGGATTCCCAATTAAATGTTTTATACAAAGGGCAAAGCTCGTAACAATAGCCACATCGAATACATTTATCAAATTCATTTTCCCATTTTTTTAATCGTTTAAACTCGATTTTTTTAGTAGATCCAACACTTTTTGATACCATATTTATAACCCGCTTTATCTCGAAGATACGAATTGATAATCAAATAATAACGTGAATAAAAAACCTCATTATTAATTATTTGTAGATCTATATAAGTAGGATTGACTACAATAAAGTTATTCTCTTTTCTTACAGGACAAATTATATCTTTACTTCCTCCAAATTACAACTTAATATCATCTCATTTTTTAACCGAAAAATTGCTCTTTTTATTATAATTTTTAATGGCTCTCTGTAACGTGTTAGTAGAAAGAATAGTACAATGATAATGCTCCATTGGAAGTACTTTAAAAGCCTCAAAAAGTTGTAAATTGGAAATATCATTTGCTTCTTGGAGAGTTTTACCCCTAATTATTTTTGTCAACATGCTTCCACAGGCAATTTTTGCACCGCAACCATCTATCCAGAAACTTGCCTTCAATAGTCTACAATTCTTAATTGCAAGATTTATTTTCATTGTATCGCCACAAGGTCCTTTTATCGCTCCCAGCAGATTAGTATCATCTAAAATCCCAAAATTAGTTGTATTCCTATATTCACGAATAACAAC
Source organism: uncultured Thermoplasmatales archaeon (assembly GCA_964533085.1). GTDB lineage: Archaea > Thermoplasmatota > E2 > DHVEG-1 > DHVEG-1 > SG8-52-3. The sequence goes on from CAZHIY010000190.1 coordinate 4,531, forward strand.
TTGATAATACGTTTGTTCTTCCCCATATTCAATTTTCCGCTGAAGCTTTTCCAGTATCCTTACAAAATCATCATCATTCATTCTTCCAATCTCCCTTTTATATTATCTCATATGTCAATAATCATATTAGAAAAATTGTCCTTAGAATATTCATCCACAATTACCTGAGGTTTTGCCACCAGTTCTGATTTAGAATGTAATAAATAGTTTATTTCTTATATTTTTTTAAGAATCTGCGATTTTTAACCTCAACAGATAAGAAAATTGAAAAATGGTCCCAAACAACGACCGAATCCCGATGCGGGCGTTTAACATACTAGTAAGATTTAAATATGGAGTAAACT
>CAZHIY010000191.1:0-4841 GCA_964533085.1 uncultured Thermoplasmatales archaeon
TTGCTGATTCTGGTTTGAATCTATGGGTAAAAGCAGCTGATGAAGGAAAGGTTGGACGGGGAAGATTTATAGCAAGAAAAGCATAAATTTACATTAATCTGAAGCCAGAGTATATATCCTTTAAGATATCAAAAATTGTAATAGTATAAAGGATTTGATAAAAACCATGAAGGACAATATTGAAACAAATAAACCATTAATCAGTTATTGTGGGATATGTTGTTCGATTTGCCCAGCATATCGATCTAAGGGTTGCCAAGGTTGTTTAGCTCTTGATGAATGTAAAATTTCCCAATGTGCTAAAGATAAAAATTTAAGATATTGTTTTTTTTGTAATGATTTTCCTTGCAATCTATTTGAAGATGGATTTGATTGGGACCTTAATGAATTTTCAGTATTAGAGGAATTTTCCCCAGGAGTTGTAAAATGGAAGCCTTATAGTAAGGAATATATCAGTTTATTTAAAATGCTTAAAAAAAAAAGTAGATAGGAATAATAAATAAAAATTTAATAAAACCTTGCTTGAAATAGGTATATAATGAAGAACGATGACTTAATTGATAAAAAAAATTGTTGTATACTTTTTTTTGTTAAATATCCTGAAAAAGGAAAAGTCAAAAGCCGGCTTTCTAATAGGTTAAATCAAAACTTTACTGTCAAACTTTACAAAATGTTTGTTAAGGATTTACTTGAAACATTAAACAAAACTGAATATTCGAAGATTATTTGTTATTATCCAAATTATTCAATTGATAAATTTAAAAATTGGTTAGGTTCAAATAATAATTTTTTTTCTCAGCAAGGAAGTAATTTAGGAGAGAGAATGAAAACTTGTTTTAAATTTGCTTTTGATAAAGGTTTTGAAAAAGTAAGTGTAATTGGTAGCGATAGCCCAGATCTTCCGCAATTCATAATAGATGAGGCTTTTTTAAGTTTAAAAGTTTATGATTCAGTAATAGGTCCCACCTATGATGGAGGTTATTATCTATTGGGATGTAATAATAATAGTTATTCTCCTAAAGTTTTTAATGGAATTAATTGGAGTACAAAAACAGTATTTAAAGAAACAATGAATATTTTAAATAATGAAGGTTTAAAAATACAGGTCTTAACCTACTGGAGAGATATTGATACTTTAGATGATTTAAAATATTTTTATAACAAATATAAAAACAAAGAAGGCTATGATTCAAACACTTTGACTTTTCTTAAACAGAATTTTGATCATAGTAAGTAAATTATTGAAAAAAAATTACTTTTTATGTTATTATTTCACTTATCGACAATATATCTTATTAAAAATTTTGGTCTAAATCCAACAATATTTATCAATAAAGCTGTGATAAATATTATCGTAATTTTTAACTTACCTTGACTTTCAAATCGTCTTGAAGAGGTGATAATATTTCGGTCTATCTGAATTAACTCACCATATTTTTTCATCTTTTTGCATAACTCTACATCTTCAAGAAAAATAATATCGTCATACCCTCCAACCTTCTCAAAGATATCCTTTCTTATAAATATTCCATAATCACCAAAAAAAATCTTATTAATTTTTACACGAAAATTACCATATTTACTGATAAATTTTAAAAAAAAGTCTGGATTTGAGAAAGCTTGAATCATACCTCCACCAATTATATTTTTTGATTCTATCGCTTTTTCAATAATAGAAATTGAATCCCTTTCAATAGTACAATCAATATGAAGGAATAATAATATATCACCTTCTGCAATTTTAGCACCCTCGTTCATCTGTTTACCTCGTCCTTTTGATGTTTTTAAAAGTTTTAGATTTCTTAGAAATATTCCCCTATATTTATTTACCATAGCAATTGTATTATCAGTACTTCCCCCATCTACAAGTATAAGCTCAAAATCTCCTTCTAGTGTATTTAAATGCTCTAAAAATAGTTTTACGTTTTCACTTTCATTTAGTATAGGAGTTATAATCGAAATCATAGACATCCAACTTTTATTACATGAAATCCAATTTATGAGAGCTCAGATATTAGAAATTATCATATATTTAATTGTTGATACTTTGATGTGGTTTGATTGATGAGGTTTGATTTTAATAAAATTATGAATTCCGGCAATGGTATCCTATTGCTGGGTATATTATGGCTAATATTTTGGCTTGTACCAGCATTTTATCTGTTTGAGGAAGACCCACGTTGGGGTCATAATTTTGCTATTCCAATATTATTTATCACTGTTGGATTAGCATATAATATTAATAAAATCTCATGTCAACTAACAGCTGTAATAGCTTCATATCTCACAATACCTACTTTAATTGCTTTTTGGCCCTGGGATATTGCAACAATTATTGCAATTGTTTTCATGATAGTTGTAATATTATTTTATTTGGCAGAAAGAGGAAGAAAAAATGAGCTTATGAATCCAAATCAAAGATTGAAAAGTTGGTTAAAAATACATGCAATGACTTTTTCTTACATAGGTTTGGTTCATATGTCACTAATCTTTTTTTTCGTAAGATGGTTCAATCCAGATCCATTTCTGAACTATTTACCGGTAGAACATCATATTTCGACGAGCATATTTAACGCAATGCTATTTATTTTAACAATACTTGCAATAATGGAGAGATTCGTAAAAAAAATAGGCAGGATAAACGTTCCTAAAGCAGGTTTCATTTGGTCAATTTTAATGATTATAATACCAATAATAGCAATTAATATTTTAGGAGAGTAAGTTTGATTATACTAATAAATTATTAAATGAAATATTGGAAAACTTAATACATAGGATTTGGTTTTCATTGATACCATATTAGGGAGGCTAATATGACCGTAGTTTTAGATGGTACCGGACTAACTATCGAAAAATTGGTAAACATTGCCCGTAACAACGAAAAAGTAGAATTACGTCCTAATGCAATAAAAAGAATAAAAGAATGCAGAGAGGTTCTTGATAAAAAATTGAAAGCAAGAGAGATTATGTATGGAGTAAACACAGGTATTGGTGAGTTTTCAGAGGTAGTTTTATCAGATGAACAAATAAAGGAATTTCAGAAATATCTTGTTTACAACCATGCTGCAGGAATTGGTGAACCTGCACCTGTTGAGTATGTTAGAGGTGCAATGGCATCAAGAATTAATGTCCATGCTCATGGTCAATCTGCCTGCCGTCTTGAAATTACTCAAACTCTTGTTGAAATGTTGAACAAGGGTGTTACTCCTTATGTTTGTCAAAAGGGATCAGTCGGTGCAAGTGGTGACTTGGCACCTATGTCTCAAATTGCACTACTAATGCTTGGTGAAGGTCAAGCATTTTACAAAGATAAACTTCTTGAAGGTAAAGAAGCAATGAAGAAAGCTGGAATTGAAGTTCCAGGATTAAAAGCAAGAGATGGTCTTGCAATAATAAATGGTTCAAATCTACTAACTGCTATGAGTGCAATAATGATTTTTGATGCAAATAGATTCTTAAAACAAGCAGAAATCGCTGCTGCAATGTCTCTTGAAGCACTTAGAGCAAATATGAAACCTTATACTACAAAACTACACAAAGCAAGAGGTTTTCCTGGAGCTGTTAGATCATCAAGTGCATTATGTAAGCTTATAAAAGGGGGAGATCTTTGTGAAGGAAAAATCAAATGTAAGGTACAAGATGCATATTCAATGCGTTCTACTCCACAGGTAATAGGTGCAGCTCATGACTGCCTTGCTTATGCACGCTCTCAAGTTGAAATTGAACTAAATGGAGTAGGAGATAATCCTGTTTTTTTCCCAAAAGAGGATCTACAATTATCTGGTGCAAACTTTCAAGGTACACCTGTATCTCTTCCGATGGATATGGTTGGAACAGCTATTACAATGGTTTCTGTGCTCTCTGAAAGAAGGTTAAATAGACTAAACAACCCTGCTTTAAATGTTGGACTTCCCGCATTTTTAACAAAAGGAGCAGGAATGTTCTCAGGACTTATGCTTAGTCAATATACAGCCGATTCACTGATTGTTGAACAACGGATTCTTTCAAATCCTGCATCTATTCAATCAATACCTGCGGCAGCTGATCAAGAAGATTTTGTATCAATGGGAATGAATACAGCAATAAAGAACTTTCAAATCCTTGATTGTGCATTTGGTGTCCTTGGAATAGAATTTATGGCTGCTGCACAAGCTTTAGATTTTCGTGAGTATAATTTTGGAATAGGAGTTACAAAAGCTAAAGAAATAATTAGAAAACATGTGAAATTCTTGGATGAAGATAGACCACTTTATCCAGATCATACAAAGATGAAAGAACTTGTAAAATCCTGTGTAATTCTAACAGAAGTTGAAAAAAAAGTTGGAAGTCTAGATTAAAAAATTTTTGTTAAATTCCTGATATTTTTGGTGTTATATGAAAGTTACCAGTTAATGATAAATCATAAGAAATACTAAACTCATCACAATATTTATTCCAAAGTAAAATTACTGGAAGCATCATTAATACAAGAATAGGATAGATAATCGTTCCTTCTGGAAAAAATTTATAGAGTTCCTCAAGAAATATTCCCATTCTTAATAATATTTCACAAAAAACCTCACCATTACTATCTGTAATAATAACTTTATTAGTTTTATAGGCAAGTCTATCATTATTTATTTCCTTATATGTGCTTGCGTTTATTACTGGGGATATTATAATTACTAAAAGCAAAATGAATATCTTAATTGATACGCATGTTTTTAGAATTTTATTATTCGTAAGAACACCTCTAAAAATGGGAATCTGTTAAAGAACCAAAGGTGCCGTACATTTTGTGAATATTGATATTGAAGATTACTCCTATAAAAGGTTTTAATATCTGACCCATTGATAGTGTC
>CAZHIY010000192.1:0-1357 GCA_964533085.1 uncultured Thermoplasmatales archaeon
ATAATTACCATATAACCATTGATTATTTAGAATTTATTAAAATTATTATAATATTGTATTTCAAGAAAAAAAAATGCCAATAAAAATGTTGAAAGTACGCTGAGGGGGAGATTCGAACTCCCGCTCCCCAGATGGAGAACCGGCTCTCAAGGCCGGCGCGTTAGGCCGGACTTTGCTACCTCAGCATGAAAAGAATTAATCTGAGTAATTAAAAGGAGATAAAAAGAGTTTTTGGAATTTATTTTTATGATCTTAAAACGATTTCAATATTTACTCCATCTGGAACCTGGATTCTCATAAGTTGACGAAGCGCTCTATCACTAGCATCGAGGTCAATGAGTCTTTTATGAATCCTCATTTCCCAACGATCCCAGGTTTCAGTTCCTTCACCATCAGGAGATTTCCTACAAGGAACTTTAAGATGCTTTGTTGGTAGAGGAATAGGGCCACTCATATCAACTCCTGTACGCTCAGCAATCATTTTTATTTGATTACAAACTTCTTCAAGTTTTTTTGCGTTTGTGCTTACTAGTGATATCCGTGCTTTCTGCGCCATTCCATTTTACTCCAAAAAATATTAAAAATTAAGAAGAAAAAAGAAAAAGAAACCTATTTGGCCTCTTCAACTTCTAAACAAACACCAGCAGCTACGGTTTGCCCCATATCACGAATTGCAAACCTTCCAAGTTGTGGTATCTTTTTTGAGGATTCAATCACCATTGGACGTGTCGGTATAATTTTTACTATTGCTGCATCACCTGTTTTAATAAAATCAGGATTTTCTTCCTTTACAGTTCCTGTTTTTGGATCAAGTTTCTTCTGAATTTCCTCAAATCTACAGGCAACTTGTGCTGTATAACAGTGGAATACTGGTGTATACCCTTTTGTAATTACAGATGGATGATTTAATACCATTATTTGAGCAATAAATGATTTTGCAACCATTGGTGGGTCACTTGGTGGTCCAGCAACATCTCCCCTGCGGATTTCGTTTTTAGCTACACCTCTCATGTTTACTCCAACATTGTCACCGGGTAACCCTTGAGCTATCTGTTCATGATGCATCTCTATTGTTTTTGCTTCGCCAATAACACCACCTGGCTTCATACTAGGTTTAAAGATGAGTTGCATACCAGGTTTCATAATACCACATTCTATCTTACCAACAGGTACCGTACCAACTCCTTTAATGGTGTATACATCTTGTACCGGCCATCTAAGAGGTAACTGGGTAGGTTTATCAGGAAGTATAAACTTATCAACAGCTTGAAGAATTGTATCTCCTGTCCACCAATCAATCTTACCTTTATCCTTTACATTATCTCCAGCAAAGGCAGATACTGGAACATATTGAAGT
>CAZHIY010000192.1:1367-4813 GCA_964533085.1 uncultured Thermoplasmatales archaeon
CCCTCTCCGGGAACAGCTTTTTTTGCGGTTTTATATAACCTACACTTTTTGCAAGTTTATCAACCTCAGATTTAACTGTTTCATAACGATTTTTATCATAAGCTGGTTTAGTGTCATCCATCTTATTAATCGCAATAACCATTTGTTTTACACCAAGAGTTCTTGCAAGAAACATATGCTCTTTAGTTTGTGCCATGATACCCTCAGGTGCAGCAACTACAAGTATTGCAGCATCAGCCTGAGAAGTTCCTGTTATCATATTTTTAACAAAATCTCTATGACCTGGAGCATCAATAATTGTGAAATAATATTTATCAGTATCAAATCTTTTATGGGCAACATCAATAGTTAAACCTCGCTCTCGCTCTTCCTTGAGTTGATCAAATATCCATGCAAGTGCGAAGCTGCCTTTTCCTTTTGCTTCTGCTTCTTCTCTAAATTTATCGACCATGTGTTTAGGGAACTGTCCAGTCTGAAGTAAGATCTGTCCTACTAAAGTGGATTTTCCATGATCGACATGACCAATAATTACAAGGTTCATATGTTGTTTATCTGCCATTATACTCTACCTCCTTTCAAGACCAATTAAACTTAGGTATATTAGCTTTTTCATATATACGTCTTTTCTTAAATTTTGATAGCGTATATAATTACTATTTATAAGATTTATCCTGTAAAAATAAGGAGAATTTTCATTTAGAAAAATTTCTTTTTTCTTAAAACTTTATATTTCATATTACATACTTATTATCAAATTATTACTATCTATAATTTATGAATACGTTCGTCCTTTTTGAATAGGATGAGAATAATAGATTTTATAATATCAATTTTTTCTATTTTTGTTATATTCTGTATCATAAGCTATATATCCAAAATATTAATTAATAAAAATATCGAGGGTAGGCAGTGTAATTTTTTAATAAAGCAAAATCCATATTATTATCTCTCTTCTCTGTCTCCCTCCCCCGGCTTTATAAATTATTTTTAAATTTTAGAAAATAATATGGGCTCGGAGAGATTTGAACTCTCGACCTCCGCCATGTCAAGGCGATTTGCCCCATTTATTTGACCTAAATATTCCCTCAAACTATTATGTAAAAAAGTACTAATCCTTATCTTATGATGATGGGCTATATTAAGCAGTTCTTTTTCAATCGTTATAGTCGTGCGAATCTTTGTCATATAGCTAAAAAGTATATACTTTTCCCATAAATGCTTTCTGCCAAATAGCTGGGGTAGTTAGGGTCTTTTACAACTCTTTATACTAATTTATACTATCTTTTATTCTCTTAGTAAGTAAAAATTTGCCTCGCTACCCCTACTACCGAATACCATTTCTATGATTTGAGTTTGGCACCCAGCAAAAGAACCGTACGACATAGAGATTTGAGAGCCTTATTTTAGGCACCCTCTAGCATTGTTCCACCTAAGCTAATAGTAAGACCCAGACCCCTTAGTTCTCTTTGGTATACGAGCGTTTATAGGCGTTTCTAGGGCTATGTAAAATGTAGGTTCATACCAAAGTTTTTTATGGACCTTCAAACTTATTCTACTATATGGTAAATATACTAAAAATTGGAGACCTTGGTTCGCTACTAGTCTTTATAGCTGTACTCCTTGTGATAACAGGAATTGTCAGTTCGGTATGGTCCTTAAGTGGTTTTCTTGGGCTTATAATGATTTTTTCAGCACTTTTCATATTATATAAGAAAAAAGGCAATATTAAGAGTAATCCACCATTTTATATGCTATTTATTCTGGGTGTAGTGCTCTTTTTTGCTAGTTATGCTGGATTTCAGATTATGCCCTTTTAGTATAAACACTTAAATATCCTATACCAGATTAATAATATGAGGGAGAAGAGAATATGAGCAAAAACCCTGTATTGTATAAGACGCTGGTAGTTGGAGTTATAGTTCTATTTATAGGAGCAAGTATTACCTCATTAGCTGGAAGTTTATCAATTCAAAAATCTTTGGCATTTGGAAATGAAGGTAACTCTGGTATTTCACTGATTACCATAAAAGTAGATGGAGAAACCGTAAACGATTGGTATGTCAGTGATGTAGGTTTTAATTTTACATATCAATCTGAAGACATAGCAGAAATCAAATATATGATTGACGGTGGACAATATCATAACTATACGGAACCATTTTACCTCAGTGATGATGGGAAGGATATCCTTCTTGAATGGTGTGCTGTTAATCACGAGGGGGATTACTCTGATGTAGATGGTCCATTTATATGCAGTATTGACCAGACTGAACCTGAAATTGATTTAACCTATGAAGTACTAGGTTGGACTCCAATGGAAGGTTGGGAGTTCCAATTTACTGCAACTGCAACTGATGCTATGAGTGGAATGGAGCGTGTTGATTTCTATGTAATTAGTAGTATAACTGGTAAAGTGCTAGAAACTGTTTATGGCTCTGGTCCTGAGTATGTGTGGACTTGTTTCTATTTTCCTAATCCAGGGTATGTATGCTTTGGTGCTAGAGCCTTTGACAAAGCTGGAAACTCAGAATGTGACGAAATTATAAGTTCACCTAATGATGTTGTTTTGGAATCATCTATGTCTCAAATAGATATTAATGATAATAGAATGGTTAATAGTTGTTCAGAGGATGTTAAAGTATCTGAGGCTGTTGAATGTAAAAGTCTTAGTGTTGAAGAGAAGTTTCCTCTAGGTCATGATGGTGGAGAAGTTTTTGATCCTTCATATGTTATAGTTGTATTTAATAGGAAACCAGGGAATAATGGTTGGATAATAAGTAATGTTACAATTCCTATCTTTTATGATTCTAATAGTATAGATGAGGTATATTATCAAATAAATGATGGAGATTGGATTGAATATGCTGCTCCTAAAATAGTCTCAGATGATGGATTATATACATTCTCATGGTATGCTCTTGACTATAATGGTTATACTTCTACCACTGAATCTGTTTATATGAAGATTGATAGAACGAAACCTGATATCAATCTTATAAGAAGAAGACTCGGTGTAAATAGTATTAAATATATTGCAGAAGTCGATGATGAGACTAGTGGTATTGATAGAGTTAAGTTCTGTGAGTATGCACATGGTCCTACTTATTTCGTTGATCATGATTATCCCTTTGAGTGGATTCATGAAGGTTTTATTCCGAAATCTGTTGTAACTGCTGTTGCTTTTGATGAAGCTGGAAATAGGGCTTTTGATGAGAATCATTTTGGTCCTTCTCTACAAAAAATAAGTCAGAATCCCTGGGATTCATTGTTTTTTAGGTTGTTTGACTGTTTCCCAATGCTGGAGAGAGTGCTATCTTTGTTGTAACATTTAAATATCCACAACTGGATGTTAAATATTGAGGGAGAAGAGAATATGAGTATAAATCCTGTATTGTATAAGTCTCTTGTAGTTGGAGTTATAGTTCTATTTGTTGGAGTTGGTGTTC
>CAZHIY010000193.1:0-4803 GCA_964533085.1 uncultured Thermoplasmatales archaeon
AAATCAAGAGGATGGTTCAATTGATATTTATATTGATGCTGATCTTAGTTGGAACTGTAGTGATCCTGATGGTTATAATCTTAACTTTGATGTTTTTTTTGAGGCAAATAATCCAACTCCTAATGTTTTAATTTCTAGGAATCAATCTGAGAATACCTGTGATCCTGGTATAATGGAATATAGTACTGATTATTATTGGCAGATTATTGCTTATGATGTTTGGGGAGCACCGGCTTATGGACCAGTTTGGAAGTTCACCACAATTTCGGAACCAAACCCTCCTTATGTACCAGGTGATCCTATTCCTGAGAATGGTTCTACAGGTGTTAATATTGATTCTGATCTTTCTTGGTCTGGTGGTGATCCTGATGAAAATGATACTGTTGTTTATGATGTATATCTTGAAGCAAATAATCCTAATCCTGATGTCAAGGCAGCAGATGACCTTATTGAGACAGTTTTTGATCCTGGAACATTAGAATATGGTACGTTGTATTATTGGAAGATTGTAGCCCGGGATAATCATCATGCAGAAACAATAGGTCCTATTTGGCATTTTACCACAGAGATGAATATGCCTCCAAATCCTCCAATTATTGATGGTCCATTAAGAGGTAAACCTTTAAAAAATTATTATTATTATGTAAACTCTACTGATCCTGAAGATCACCATGTTTTTTATTATGTTGATTGGGGAGATGGGACAAATACTGATTGGTCAGGACCATATATTTCAGGAAAGAAAACATCATTTCAACATGCTTGGGAAGATAAAGGAACATATTTAATTAAGGTGAAAGCAAAGGACACATTAGATGCTGAGAGCAATTGGTCAGAGTTTGAAGTAACTATTCCTAGAAGTAGAGAACATTCCTATCAATGGTTAGAATGGTTCTTAGAACGATTCCCAATATTGGAAAAACTGCTGGGATGGATTAGATAAAATATATTCTTTCAATTTTTCTTTTCTTTTAAAAAAACAAACTAATAGTTAAAACCGCAAAAACCTATATATAAAGTTGTTGAAAACAATATTTTTACAAGGGTTATTTTTTACATTCGTTTATTATCATCTATCATATTTCAACTATCTTCTTATAACTTTCTTATAAACTTCTTATATTTTACCGATATTTATAAATATTTTATAATAGATTATTAATTGAAATTGAAAGATTTGAGGGAGGAAATAAATAATGAATAAGAAAATAATTAATATATGTGTTTGTACGCTGTTGATAAGCGCTGTTTTTATAGTATCTGGATCTGTTAAGGATACATGAGGAAATAATAGACATTGAAAAAAAAATTGCAGAACCAACGCCTAAGCCTGAAGAGAAGATAACCTATATCACTAAGAATGGTGATATACTTCACCTCACACCTGCCGAATTTCTTGAATGGAAGAAATTTGAAGAGGAGTCCGAAGAAGATCGCAGGAGACGAGAGGAGAAGAGGAGGCAACGTGAGGATGAACAAAAAAACCAAGAGGAAAAAAATCTCGTTGAGTGGGTGATCGGCGAGGGCAGTAACGCAAGGACGATAAAGGTCAGATCTGAAACTATTCCGTTGTTGATCCAAGTTCAGAACAAGAAGGGTGACAAGTTGGATGAGGTTAAAGTGTTGCGTGAGGAGCTGAAGGAACAGCGAAAACAGCTCAACTGGTTTCAGGAGAGATATTTGCAGAGGGAAATAAGTAAGCCGAAAGCACAGGCAGCAGGGGATCCTCTCAACCGGTTGGTTGAAGAAAAAGGCAAGCTGGAGAGATCTGGTATAATTCAACTTAGTGAAGAAGAACAAATGCAACCTGAATATGGGCCGAAGAATATTAAAATATTTGATAGAGAGAAAATAAAAAGTCCTGTAAGAAAAATCCTTCTACCTTGCACTACTAGCCTTCGCCCAATGGACATTTTTAATACCAAGTTCACGTATAAGCAGGCTATGAAAAAGGATGAAAACCCGAGATCTGAACCAACACGCTTTGGTGCTCTTTTCCCCCACCCGTTAAAAAGTTTATTGAAGAGTCTATTTTAGCGATGAGGCCGACATGAAAAAGAATGTGGAACGAAGGAGAGGCAGTGGCTCATGTATCCTGTCACTCATGGTTCGTGTTCATACTTATATTTACTATTAGCTTTTACTATATGCTATCTGGTTACTATCTAGTGTTATTGACAATATTTGACGTATTTAAACCTTAAAACCGTTTAAATTTCGATTAATACTATTAACCGAAATTTAAAAAAAATTATTAATCAATGTAAAAAAGAAATTTTTATGTTCTTAATCTTAAAAAACCTACTTCAAGAATAAGAACTGTTTTTCTAATAATGGGAATCGTTTCTTAGAAAATCATATATTATATGGTTCTTTTACTGGATGCCAATCGAAAGCAAAACTAGGTATCTTTAATTTTCCTCTATATAAACGTCCAATTATGATTTTTGGAAATCTGCAATAAGAACGTTCTTCCAAACCAATCCAGTTATCCCAATAATTTCCATCCCATTTATTATGATTTATAATAGTTGTTACAAGAGTGACACGTGCGAAGGTAGCATGACCAGCTTTATTATTAATAAAATTATTATGGCAAACTATATTGCCACTGGTTTCCAATTGTAATCCATACCATTCGCTATTAGCAAATGTGTTACTGCAAATAGTGTTGTTATCGCTGCCGTACATTATCAGGATACCTCTTTGTCTACTATTATTTAAGATATTTTTTTTAATGATGTTTCCACTGCTGAAAAAATGAAAAAATATATTCCACGAATTGTAACTAATAACATTTCTACTGATATTATTGTAGATACTATAGTCTAAACGGATTCCATCATGATCATGTTTTTTTATTTCATTCTCCATAATAGTATTGTTACTGCTTCTCAGGAGATAAATACCTCTGCCATTATTCTCAATATTATTTTTAGAAAGAATAGTGTCATGAGACTTATAAAGATAAATACCATCTCCCACATTGTTAGTAATAATATTATTATTAATATTTGAGTGATTTGACCACATTTCTATTGCATTCCCGCTGTTTATCATTGTAAATCCACTGATTTCCACACTATTTGATTCTATCCTGAAAACATATACTTTATTCCAATTACCATTGATAATTGTAGTATCTCTATCTTCACCTATAATTCTGATGGATTTTTTAACTAATAGATTCTCATAATAAGGCGAGGAATCGTTAAAAACAAAAACTGTATCACCATTAGATGCATCATTTATTGCATCCTGAATTCTTGTGTAATTGTTAGGACCTGAACCTCCAACATATAGTATATTTTCATAATCATTAGTTACAATGAGATTTTTATTCATTGGTTCGCTACCAGAAACTGATAAGGCACAAGTATATGGGAGTAGTATACAAACGATAATCCCAATAATTTTTTTGTTTATTTTATCATCGCCTTTTATTAATAAAATTCTTTAAGAAGTTCTCCTTTTTTAATATTTTCCCTAAATATATTTATCATAGTTTTATCATAATTTAGAGAATTATCTCATTTCTGATAATTCTCCACCGAATATAAAAGAAAAGAAAAAGATTATTTAGAAGAATGATTGATTATAAAGATTTGTTCTTATCGTTAGTCTTCTTCAGCGAAGGTTGCAATAATATATTTATCATCATCAACAGTGATACTCTGTTGGCTAGATGATGAAGATATATCTCCACTCCAGTTAACAAATTCCCAATCTAAAGATGGTGTTGCTGTTAATTGAACTTCTGAATTATAATCATAAGTAGCTCGGTCAGGGGTTAATGAAACAGTACCATTTCCTACAATCTCATAGTAGATTACGTTTTTGGTGACCATCTTATCAGCTTGTACTATTCCCCATCCTGTGTATTTATCCCAATAAGGTGAACCAATATCTTTTGCGGTTTTTTGTAATTTATACCTGCAGACTTTAGGTTGCCTTTCATATGACTGGTTGAAATGGAGTTGCTTGCTATAATAAAGTGCAGCTACACCAGCAACATGGGGCACTGCTGCAGAAGAACCAAAAAAATAATCATAGTTTTTTTTAACGGTTCTATTTAAATAAGGATTTGTAAAATCATTCATAGTAACATTGTAAGTCGGCATCGTAGTATTAATCGAAATACCAGGAGCCATTAGTTCAAGATTGTTTCCATAGTTACTACTCCATTCAGAATCATCGTGTCTTTCATCTGTTTGATTAGACGCACCGACACTGATCACAGATGGGTATCCACCAGGATAAAATACCCATTTTTTAACAACTGGCCAATTCCCAATGTTTCCAGATGCAGCAACAATTAGGCATTTTTTGATTTCATATGCCCATTTACAAGCAGCACGAAGAGCAAATGATGATCTCGAAGTACCTGTACTCATACTTATAATCCAGGCATCATTTAAGGCTGCATATATAATTCCCTTGATCCATACCATATGTTCCAAACGTGCAACAACAGGGTAACCCAAAAAATATTGATAATCGGTAAAACCTATTTTTACTGGCATTACGGTAACATTTGCTACACCAGCTATTCCTATTCCATTATTTAGTTCTGCCGCAGCAACTCCTGCACATGCTGTACCATGTCCAAAATCATCTGTTACATTACCACTCCCATTAACAGCATTCCAACCATGGATATCATCAACATAACCGTTTCCATCGTCATCCACTTCATCTTCACCATTCAACTCTAATTCATTGACCCATAAATTGCCTTGTAAATCAGGATGAGTATAATCAATTCCTGAGTCAAGAATTGCAATGACAACTTCGCTATCACCT
>CAZHIY010000194.1:0-2792 GCA_964533085.1 uncultured Thermoplasmatales archaeon
AAGTTTTATATCATACATCTCAGCATATTGTTCTGCAGGTATCTTGTTCTTTAAAGCCTTCATGATAAGTTTCTGAGGTATTTCTTCAACCTCACGAGTAGCTGGTGCACGTGCAACAAAATCGATATCAGCAGTTTGTAGTAATTCCTTTAATATCAATTCCCCACCTCTATCTCCATCAACAAATGCAGTTGAAATTCTTTCTTTTGTCAAACCTATTACAGTTTTAGGTACATTTGTTCCACCTACAGCAATAATATTTTTAATACCATACTTCAAGAGATTAAGAACATCTCTCCTACCTTCTACAATTATTATTGCGTCACTTTTTTCAATGTTAGGACCTGCAGGACAATGATCAGGACCAAAGTTGGAAATCTCTTCCACTTGTACAGCTTGTCTTACATTATCAGCTATACTTTCTCCTTCTACTTTGCCTTCTTCCATTACTTTGTTTAACAGTTCCTTTGCTCTCTCGATTACCCTTTTTCTTCTAACAACTCTAACATCTTCAACTTGATCAGCAGTAATTGTTGCTTTACAAGGTCCGACTCGATCTATACTTTCAAAAGCAGCTGCAAGAATGACTGTTTCAACCTTATCAAGAGATGTTGGGAGAGTAATAATACCCTCACTTTTCCCATTTTTTGAATCAAGTTCTACTTCAATTCTTCCTACCCTAGCAGACCTTTGTAATTCTCTTAAGTCTAATTCATCACCTAGAAGACCTTCAGTTTGACCAAAAATTGCACCTACCACATCAGATTTTTCAATGATACCATCAGCTTTAATATAAGCCTTAATCAAATATTTCGTTGTTGCTGGATCAATTACCATTAACTATCACCTTGTAAATTATATATCGAAAAAAAGCACCCTTATCCGCTTTCTAGCAAATAATAGGTGGTGAATCCACACAATTGTTTTTGCATCTGAAATTAAAGACGAATTAAGCGGTTGAATATGAATTAATCTTAATTGATTAACGCACCATCCATGGTGCTATTTTTCAATTTTATTTTTCTCTTTTATACATATATATTAGCTTTTCGCCATATTTAAATGTTATGCCGATATTCTGCTAAAGTGTTCCAAATGAAGGAGAAAATTTATATCGGTGTAGCCTGGCCATATGCAAATGGATCACTTCATCTCGGACATATAGCAGGTTGTTACTTACCAGCAGATATCTTCGCAAGATTTTGCAGAATGAAAAGCAAAGATGTTTTGATGGTTTCTGGTAGCGATGAACATGGAACCCCTATAACAATCACTGCAGAAAATGAAAAAACAACTCCGCAAACGATTGTTGATAGATATAACAAAGAACACACCGAAAATATGAAGAAGATGGGTATTTCTTTTGATCTCTTCACTCGTACAACAACAGATAATCATGCAAAAGTTGTGCAGGATATTTTTCTAACTCTTTACAAAAATAAAGATATTTATAAAAAAAGTGTTGATGCATTTTATTGTAGTAATTGTAAAAAGTATCTACCCGATAGATACATAGAAGGAATATGCCCATATTGTGAATCTGATAAAGCAAGAGGAGATCAATGTGATGAATGTGGAAAATTACTTGATCCTCAAGATCTTAAAAATGTAAAATGTAAAATATGTGGTGGTACACCCGAAATAAAAACTAGTGAACACCTATTTTTTGCCTTAAAAAAATTTGAAAAAAAATTACTTAATTGGATAAAGAACAAAAATCATTGGAAACCAAGTGTTCTGAAATTCACTGAAAATTGGCTGAAAGATGGATTAAAAGATAGAGCAATAACAAGGGATATTAATTGGGGCGTAAAAGTCCCAATAGATGGTTTTGAAGATAAGCGTATATATGTATGGTTTGATGCAGTAATCGGTTATCTTTCAGCAAGCAAAGAATGGTCACAAAGGCAAGGGCAGGCAGATAAATGGGAAGAGTGGTGGAAAAATCCTGATTCAAAACATTACTATTTCCTTGCAAAGGATAATATCCCTTTTCATACTTTGATTTGGCCTTCAATTATAATGGGTTACAGCAAAGATTTGAATCTACCTTATGATATTCCAGCAAATGAATATCTTCGTTTAAAAGGTGAACAATTCTCAAAAAGTAGAGGAACAGCCATATGGGTTCCAGATATTCTCGAGAAATTTGACGTTGATGCTATTAGATATTATCTTTCAATTAACATGCCAGAAAACAAAGATACAAATTGGATGTGGGATGACTTTATTGCAAAAAATAACGACGAGCTTGTTGGAGCCTATGGTAATTTTGTCCACAGAGTTATCACCTTTACACACAAAAACTTTGGTGAAATACCAAAATTAGGTAAACTTGATGATTTAGATAACAAGGCAATTAAAAAAATTGAAGAGGCAGCCAAGGAAGTTGCAACATCGATTGAAAATTGTAGTTTTAAACATGGGCTTAGAGCAGCAATGAATCTAGCCCAGTTTGGCAATTTTTATTTCGATCAAAAACAACCATGGAATCTCGTGAAAAGTGATAAGGAGGCATGTGCAACTGTGCTTCATATTTGTTTTAAAATCATAAATGCCTTGGCAGTGATTATGGCTCCTTATTTACCCTATTCATCTGATAAGTTATGGTCAATCCTTGGACATAAAGATTCAATTCATAACGGAAATTGGGAATTAGCTTTTGAAGATCTCAAAGTTGGATCAGTTCTTGAAAAACCAATGCCATTATTTAAAAAATTAGACTTAAAAGACTTTGTAAGTGGGGAAGATGCATTTTCAAAAATTGATTTACGTGTTGCAAAAGTTCTTGA
>CAZHIY010000194.1:2802-4798 GCA_964533085.1 uncultured Thermoplasmatales archaeon
GTTCAAATTTTAGCAGGTGAATCAAAAGGACAAAAAGGAAAAGTTCTTGATGTAAAAGACCATCCAAATGCAGATACATTGTATTTACTTCTTGTAGACCTTGGAAATCTTGGAAAAAGAGTTATTGTTGCTGGAATGAAACCACACTATTCTAAGGAAGAAATGAAAGGTAAATCAATAGTTATTGTCACAAATCTTAAACCTGCAACAATTAGAGGGGTTAAATCAAATGGTATGTTACTTGCCGCCGATGACGGAAAAGGAGTTTGTTCACTTTTGAATCCTGGTGATTCAAATCCAGGTTCAGAAGTTTTTATTGAGGGGATTTCAAGTGAACCTGAAAAGATGCTGGAATTTGAGGACTTCAAAAAAGTAAATATGATGATTGATGATAAACAAAAAGCGTCATATAATGGAAAAACACTAAAGACTAAAAAGGGAGATATTATTTCAGATAAAAAAATTGGAAAAGGAGCAAAAATTTTATAAGAAAAAGGGAGGATTTTATGAGCGTAGTAACAGAAACAAATTTACCATTAAAGTCTTTTAAAAAAGGGAAGGTTAGAGATGTTTATGATGTAAATGATAAACTTCTACTCATTGTTACAGATAGAATATCTGCTTTTGATTTTGTACTAAATGAACCAATACCAAATAAAGGAGTTTGTTTAACTCAAATATCCAAGTTTTGGTTTGATTTTTTTAAGGATACTGCTCTAAACCATGTCATTTCAGTAGATATTGGAGATTTTCCAGATAATTTAAAGCAATATAAAGAAATTCTAAATGGCCGAAGCATGCTTGTAAAAAAAGCAAAAGTTTTTCCTATTGAATGTATAGTTCGTGGTTATCTATCTGGATCCGCATGGAAATCATATCAAAAGACTGGCTCTGTATGTGGAATAAATTTACCAAAAGGATTGAAGGAATCTGATAAATTTGCTGAACCTTTATTTACTCCTTCCACAAAAGCTGAGTCGGGTCATGATATAAATATTTCTTATGATGAAATGGTAAAAATGATTGGAAAGGAAGATGCAGAAAAAATAAAGGATTTATCACTTGAATTGTACAATAAGGGTGCAGAATATGCACTAAACAAAGGAATAATTATTGCTGATACTAAATTTGAGTTTGGAAAAATTGATGATAATATAATAATTGTTGATGAACTACTAACTCCTGACTCATCTCGTTTTTGGCCTGCTGATGAATATGAACCCGGTAGATCACAACCAAGTTTTGACAAACAATATGTTAGAGATTATTTGAGCAGCACTGGTTGGGACAAAAACTCTAATCCACCAAGTCTTCCTGACTATGTTGTTGAAGAAACACAAAATAAATACAGAGAAGCTTTTGAAAGACTTACTGGGGAAAAGTTTAAGTTTTAAAAGAGTTATAATATTTTAATGAAAAAATTTAATTTTCAATCTCATATAATAATTATAATAATTTTTTTAATATCTAATACTTTTATTGTAGTCGGTTTTTCTGAGTATAAAGAAGAAAAATTAATTCTAGAAAATGAGGATGATTTTTATTTTGTTCATCTAACAGATACTCACATTAAACATAAATTATATGATATAGATGAAAAAACAAAGGAGAGATTATTAACAGTTATTGATCATGTTATTTCTTTTGATAAAAAACCTGCATTTATTGTAATAACTGGTGATTTAACAGAGTGGGGTGGAAGCGGAGTTACTGGTGCTTTAAATTGTATAGCTTTTGCTGATTGTTTCTATGAACTTGATGGTCAATTATATGCTGATGAAAATCTTTCAATTCCAGTCTATACTACTCCTGGAAATCATGATTATTGTTTTAATCGGAATTTGAAGAACTACCATAAGTTTATTGACAAAAATCATGTTGATGATAATGATAGATACATAGTTACCCATGAAAACGTGAGTTTATTTTTTATGGACTCCGGGCCAAACTATTATCTAAATCCATTAACTTTTGTTGATATTTGTGGAGAAGGATT
>CAZHIY010000195.1:0-4724 GCA_964533085.1 uncultured Thermoplasmatales archaeon
TATAGACCATATAGACCTACTTTGGTATGGGACTTGGTATTCCATAGTTTAGTTAGTTTTCCCTCAAAGAAATAATTAGTAAATAGAGGTGATATAAAATGGAAAAGAATGTATATGTAAGGCTTGTGGTTGTGACCATATTTACATTCATGATTTTAACATCAGCCTCACAAGGAATTGTCAATCAAGATATTACAATTGATAAATCCAACTTTAGGAAAATATCATCTGTTCCACTTGGCGATGACCCATTTTTTACCTGGGAGGATGATTTTGAAACTACACAGTGGATAGATCCAGATCCTTCTTTATCATTTGATTATGAACTTGGTAATGTTGGTGGTGACACTGTAGCATTTATGAAAAATACATATGAACTTTGGACTGACCCTGATTGGACAAAGATGAAACAAATAACAATTACTAGTAGCTCTCCTTTATCTGAATATGCGGTGCTTATAAATGTTGAATATGATGGTGACATGCAAGATGATTATGATGACCTACGTTTCAAACATGAAGAAAATCCTTCTGTTTGGTGTGACTATTGGATAGAATCTGCAGGCTCCAATGAAGCTCTTATCTGGGTAAAAATTGATTATATTCCAACGGGCAATAGTATACTTTCCATGTTTTATGGGAATCCTGGTGCATCCGGCATGAGTGATTTTTATGATGTTTTTAATGAATGGGAGGAAAATTGGCCAAATGACGAAAGAGTTACTGAACATCTTCCTAAAGAGGGCTCATGGGACCCTGATGTTTGTTTTGGTAATGATGGGTTTTTGGTAATTTGGGAAGAAGGACAATATTTCATTCCTCCTTTTACAGTTGGTTTTAAACAGGAACTCAGAGCATCAATATATGATCCAGATGGAGACGTTTTGGTTGATGACGAACTTGTTTACAAACCTAGTACTACGTATTATCGTAACGAGAACCCATCTGTTGCTTATGGTGGAAATGGTAATTTCTTTGTTGCTTGGGAGCATTATGCAAATACTCAAAATCCAGGTATTACAACCATGGATATATATGGCAGGACCGTTAAGAGAAACGGCGGTGGATTATCACTTGGAACTGTTAGAAATATCTGTACTGCAGATAATTGTCAGGCTGACCCGAATGTAGAATTTGATTCTGTTAATGATCAATATTTAGTTGTATGGGAAGACGCGAGAAGCAGTACAAATGATTACAATATATATGGTAGGCTTTATGATACAGATGGCAGCCCAGTTGGTAGTGAGGTAACAATATGCGGTGAAAGTAATTGCCAGACAGAACCCTGGGTTGCATTTGACTCTGTAAATGGGCAGTACATGATATTATGGGAAGAAGGATTAACACCTGAGGATGGTCCGTTTAGGATAATGGGTGGTTTGTATGATGCAGAAACACTTACTGAGCTTTGGTCAGATACAATTGCAGAGCCGTCAGGCTGGCCCAATTACGATGTTGATTATAATTTCCCATGTGTTGAATTCTCTGAGGAAGCTGAGGTCTTCATAGTTACATGGAATGATGGTGACATTAGTGATGATGACTGGTTGGGTAATGTCTATGGGATGCTTATTGATACATCAGGTGACACTGTTGTAGATTCATTTACAATTAAAACTGGTAATTATATTAGAACTGATATCGTCCCATATCTTACCACTCACTTCTTTGTATCTTATAATAGTGATAATAAGATTTGGGGTAAACTAGTATCTTCTGACGGGTTTGTATTATCAGACGATATCCGCCTTTCAGCAAGTAACTCTGCTGAAGCTGATTGGGCAAATATGGCTGTCGGTGCTGGTAAAATCTTTGTATCCTGGGAAGATACACGGGTAGAATATACTCCCCCTTGGAATGATAATCCGGATGTATATGGAAACCTATGGACTTTAAACATACCAAGTGGTAGTGATGTATCATATTCTATTGGAGTTGAAAAAGATCTTATATTGGATGCTCAAATAACATCTAAAAAGATACCTGAGGATCCTGTTATAGAATGGTCAGAGTTCAATGTTTTCTATGATGTAAGCGAAGGAGGAAGTATAACTTTTAACATTTTAGATAGTAGTGCTACAATTGTTTTAATGACTGATATAAATGACGGTGAGGATCTATCAGGGATAGATTCTGAAACATATCCTCAGATTCGCCTGCAAGCACAATTCGAACGTAACAATCCCTCTTTTACACCACTCCTTGATTATTGGTCTGTGAAATATGTAGGTGTCGATGAGGACCCACCCGTTACAACAATTGATGAGATTGTTGGTACTCTTGGTGAAAATGGCTGGTATAGAAGTAATGTTAAAATTTACCTTGATGCAACTGATGGTCAATATGGAACTGGTGTTGATAAAACCTATTATAAAGTAGATAATGGTGACGTGCAGGAATATGATGATAACACGGGAATCAATCTTCCCGATGGCGATCCTTATGCACTTTGTGGAGAGAATAATGTTTATTATTGGTCAGTTGACAAAGCAGGGAACGAAGAAGATCAAAATGGACCTGAGCATATTAAAATTGACAAGGGACCACCACATTGTATAATATGGGACCCTCCAGATCGGGCAAAAGTCCCAATGGAGGGAGGTTTCTGGGTGCAAACTGATGCAACAGACAATTGTTCGGAGATATGGTATGTAAGATTTGATGTTGGACCACCATATGAAAATCCTGTTCTGGTTTATGAGGACGACCCACCGGGTTCTGGAAACTATGAGTGGTATTGTGATCGCTCAACACCTAAACCTGAATGGAGACACCTGATTGCTGTTGCTGTTGACTATGCAGGTCATGAATATGAATCCAACATTTACATTCAGTTCCCAAGATCTCAGTCATCTGTACTTTTAAGGTTCCTATCAAGATTTCCGATTCTTAGATCTATTAAATTTGATACACCAATAGATTTGGAAGAGCTTAAATTTGGGATTGTTGCTAATCAAGCTTTAGAAGTTATCACATCAAAAGAATCAGATGCAGCGAAATTTGTTGCTACAAGACTAGTTAACAGAAAAGATACTATTATATGGGATAAAGATCCCTCGGATGGGCTTTCAGCAAAATTTAACCTGCCGACTGGAATATATAAGATCACAACTATAACCACCGGAGAAAATGAAGATTTGACAACAAGTCAAGGAAAAATATTCTACATTAATATCTGAATATTTTTTTCTTCTATCCTATTTTTCTTATCTGCAAAAAGCAACCTGGTAACAGTAGTACACAAACCTTTAAATAATATTAATACTGTTAATTATATTAAATAAAAAATACGGGGGAATAATCTTTCATGAAAGTAAAAATTCTACCAATAATAGTAGTAATAATATTTGTTTTTTCAAGTATAAATGTAATTGCAATAAATGCTGATGAAGAAAATAGTATTAAAATTTCAGAAAAATTTGATTCTATTTCTTTTTCCCAGGCAACTATAGACTCAAAAGGCGAATATGTTTCAATAAATATTAATGAGGCAAATACTTTTTTGAAAGATTCAGAAAAACCAATGCTACCAGTATATGTTAAAACGTTTAAATTTCCTTTTGGGACAAAAATTTTGGATGTTGAATGCATACCGTCAGAAATCAAGGAGGAAGTAATTTCTGGGAAAATTGAACCAGCACCTCGACCGGTACCACTGATTTCTTTGAAAAATACTGTTGACAGAATGGAGATAACACAAGAAAACGATGATATCTACTTAAGTTCGGAGCTTTATCCGGATAAATGGTATGAATATAATATTGGCTGTGGCCTTGATGGAAATGAACGTGTTGTTTTCTTAAATGTGCGTTGCTATCCTGTGAGATATTTACCTTCCGAAGATACAATTTATACCATTGATAATGTGGATGTGAAGGTAACATTTGAAGAAGGTAAAAATCCGTTACCTGCTGAAAAGCAATACGATTTAGTAATTATAACCCCTAGAAGGTTTTATGCAGCAGTTATGCCCCTTGCACTTCATAAAAATAATATGGGGGTTTCTACAAAAATCAAGACTACCGAATCTATATACAGGCAATACAGGGCAAGGGATAAACCAGAGAAGATTAAACTTTTTATAAAGGATGCAATTGAAGAATGGAATATTACGTATGTTCTGTTAGTAGGAGGTAGGCAGGGATTTGGAGCAAGATGGTTTGTACCCGCTCGATATTCTAATACACATGATCGAAGCTACTGGAATGAAACCTATGTAAGTGATCTTTATTATGCAGATGTGTTTCGTTATAATGAGACATCTCAAGAAACCGAATTTGAGGATTGGGATTCTAATGGTAATGATATTTTTGCAGAGTGGACTTGGATATGGGACCCAGATCGATATTGGTGGTATGAACAAGACAAGAAGGATGTTCTAGATCTATATCCGGATGTTTATGTCGGACGTCTTGCCTGTAACGATATCTTAGAGGTTAGAACTGTTGTAAATAAGATAAAAAAATATGAGAAGTCTACTTATAATTCTGATTGGTTCAAAGATATGATTGTTGCAGGTGGTGATACTGTTCCCTACGGTGATGGTATATGGGAAGGAGAATATGAGAATGAATATGCAGCAAGCTTTATGGAACCACTTGGATTTGAGATAAAGAGATACTGGGCATCAGATGAAACATTGACAAATACGAGTTTAATACCTGCAATAACAGAAGGTGGTGGATTCTTATTTGTTGCAGGTCACGGTAGTCCAATTGTTT